>JASJGP010000465.1:0-8937 GCA_033791485.1 Desulfobacterales bacterium
GCAAATTACCCTGTATCGTTTATTATCCCTGAAATAGACGTTAAAGTTATGAAAATCCCGCCCGGCAGCTCCCATAATTATGACATTTTCTACCATTTATTACCTCGTATTAATTTAGTTTCTTATTTGTATATTTTGTGGATACTGGATACTGGTCTCTCGATACTGGATTCCGGCTTTCGCCGGAAGGACGAACCGACTTTTTACGAATTTATCTTATTTGATGAACTTGTAAAAAGTCCTATTTAGACGATTTCATAAAAATTAACGTTGATGGCTAAGTAGAAGGTTCCATATACCCCCGCTAAAAATCAGCGGGATAAAAAGGCGCAGTGGTTTTTCAGAGACGAGGCAATACTTGTAGTATGCCGAGTTTCTGAAAAACCGCTGCAACGCAGTAGATGGGACTTTCTACGATGCCATCAATGTTAACTGCCCAGCGTGGCTACCATGACCGCCTTAATTGTATGAACCCTGTTTTCAGCTTCATCAAAGACAAGTGATGCTTTAGATTCTAATACATCTTCTGTGACTTCCATAGCTTCCAAACCGAATTTTTGATAAATCTTTTCACCGATCAAGGTCTCACGGTTGTGATATGCGGGCAGACAGTGTAAAAACTTCACATCAGCATTATCGGTCATTTCCAAAACCGATTTGTTAACCTGATATGGTTTTAATAACTCTATTCTTTCCTCCCAGACATTTTCCGGTTCTCCCATGGACACCCAGACATCCGTACAAAGAAAATCACAACCTTTTACTCCTTTTTTCACATCATCGGTAATGAGTATTCTCGCATCGGTTTCTTTTGAAATTTTCTTTGCTTCTTTTACTATATTCAAGTCTGTTCTAAGCTTTTCTGGAGCAATTGAACGAAAATCCATCCCCATTTTTGCAGCCCCGATCATCAATGAATTACCCATATTATTTCTGGCATCTCCCAGATAGGCAAACCTAACCTCGCTTAAAGGCTTGTCAGTGTGCTCCATGATTGTAAGAAAATCGGCAAGAACCTGTGTGGGATGAAATTCATTGGTCAGGCCATTATAGACAGGTACTCCCGAATATTGTGCCAGTTCTTCGGCTTTCTTCTGTTCAAAACCACGGTATTCAATACCATCGTACATTCTGCCCAACACCCTTGCCGTATCCTTCATCGATTCTTTAGTCCCCATCTGAGAACCCGTCGGCCCAAGATATGTAACATGAGCGCCCTGGTCATATGCAACGGTTTCAAACGCACATCGAGTCCTGGTGGATGTTTTTTCAAAAATCAATGCAATATTTTTTCCCTTTAGTCTTTTCTGCTCTGTTCCGTCATATTTGGCTTTTTTAAGATCATCAGCAAGCTTAAGCAAAAAATGTATTTCCTTAGGGGAAAAATCCAGTAATTTAAGAAAACTTTTATTTTTTAAATTAGGTATCATTTTCAATCCTTGTATTAATTTAGCCTATTGTAAAATATGCCCAAATGAGCATTCAGCAAAATGAGCATTCAGATGATCCGATTTTATGGCGGGTCGCTGTTTGAAGGTATTTGTAAGCGTTAAGAAAGAACAACAAGCAAGCACATTTTATATGCAAGGCAAATAATATATTCGTTTAGAAACGCTTTTTATAAAAGGATTGCACCTGTTCTTTCTTTACGCTCACTTATGCCTGAGTTCGACACGTCCTAAAATCGGATTATCCTAAAACGGCCTTTCATAAAGCTAAAATGTTGCTATAAAACCGCTTCAATTTGTTCCAGAGCCCAGTCAACCACATCTTTTGTAATAACAAGTGGCGGTGCAAACCGGATAATATTCTCGTGGGTTTCCTTGCAAAGCAACCCTTTTCCTTTTAGTTTTTGGCAATACTGGCGAGCTCCGCCTGCTTCAGGCAATAACTCCATTCCTATCATTAAGCCTTTGCCTCGAACCTCTTTAATTCCAGAATTTTTTATTTGTCTCAATCCATCAAGAAAGTAAGTCCCCATTTCTGCGGCATTATCAACCATTTTTTCTTCAACCAGCACTTTCAACGCAACACGGGCTACAGCGCATGCCAATGGATTACCGCCGAAAGTGCTTCCGTGTTCACCTGGCTGAAGTACGCCCATTACTTCGCTGTTGGACAATACAGCTGAAACAGGATAAAACCCGCCTGACAATGCTTTGCCAATTAAGGTTAAATCAGCTTCTATGCCGTCATGTTCTTCAGCCAGCATCTTTCCCGTGCGGCCCAGCCCGGTTTGAATTTCATCCAGTATAAGAACAACATTATTCTTTTTGCAAATAGCCCTTACGGCCTTAAGATATCCTACTGGCGGGATGATAACACCAGCCTCGCCTTGAATCGGCTCTACCAGAAAACCAACAGTATTTGGCGTAATCGCATTTTCCAGAGCCTCTGCATCTCCAAAGGGAATAATTTTAAAACCAGGGGTGAACGGACCAAACCCCTCAGTGGAATTCGGGTCTGTGCTAAATCCTACTATAGTAATAGTACGGCCATGGAAATTGTTCTCACAAACAATGATTTCAGCCTGATCTTGAGCAACTCCCTTTACCTTGTAACCCCATTTTCGAACGGTCTTAATAACAGTTTCCACCGCCTCTGCGCCGCTATTCATGGGTAAGACTTTATGGGAATTGGTAAGTTTACACAGTTCCTGGTAAAATAAACCAAGCTGATCATTTCGAAACGCTCTTGAAGTCAATGTCAGTTTCTTTGCCTGGTCAATCATTGCGTCCATAATTTTTGGATGGCAATGCCCCTGGTTGACTGCGGAATATGCTGCAAGGCAGTCAAGGTATTTGTTGCCATCTACATCCCAAACCCAGACTCCCTCACCGCGGCTTAACACAACATCCAGCGGCTTGTAATTATGTGCGCCAAATTCATTTTCCAAATCTATATATTGTTGTTGTTCCATCTTTCACCTCTATTCTTTAATTTTCTCGTTAGACTCCACCGATACCTTTGCCATCTCACATTAAGTTCCTGACAGATAAAACCATTCATCTAATATTTATACAATATAATGTTATAATCGTATGATGTATACTAAAAAGCCCTTTCATTAAAGTCAACAAAATTTTCTTAGGAAACCTTTAGAAAAACCATGGCGCAAAATAAGATATCTCTGTAAGCAAATAACTATTTTATTTTGCTCTATCTTCCAACAACCAAAATATCCTTAATTATTTTTAGGCGTTGAATTTTGCTAGATAATATACATTGCAAAAATTATTGCTGCATGTTAATTTTTTAAGTTAATTCTTTAGCATAAGATAAGATTAGACATATTGTATTTAAGACAAACATGATAAACAGATGGCAACCTAATTGACTATTGACAGTGTACTATGAAATGTTGATTAGATCTTATACTTTGATAATACGGCAAAGGCATGAAAGTTTCAATAATAGGAGCCGGTCGAAATAATAACGGCATAGGAGAATATATTGCAAAATATTTTCATAAAAACAAGGCCACCGTTATTTCCGTACTGGGAACAACAAAAAAAACTGCCCAACATGCCTCCACCAGACTAAAGCGATATGGTATCCAAGCTTCCGCCTATACTGACTTTGACCACATGATAGAAGAGGAAAAACCAGACTCGGTTGTTATCGCCTCCCCATTGCCGACCCATTTTGAATATCTTATAAAATCGGTTGATGCAAGTTTGAACGTTTTTTGTGAAAAACCGTTTATTTGGAATAAAAATGATGCCCAGCATAAGCTGATTGATTTTATTTTTCAGAAAGCTGAAGGCAGGAACCTCAAAATTGCCATGAATTCTCAATGGCCTTTCTCAATGCCTTTCTATGAGACTCTTTGTGGTTCAATTGATAGAAATAAAATTGATTCTTTTTTTATACATCTTTCTCCAATGGTTGCCGGAAAAGAAATGATACTTGATTCAGTCCCGCATGCGTTGAGCATTCTCTATTTTGCTTTGGGAGAAGGCAAAATTATAAAGACAGATATTGAGTCTTATGAAAACATAATTATTATAAGGTTTATCTATAATACAAACAGCAGCAATTGTGAGGTCCTTATCAGACTTGAAAGAGAAGAGCGACAACCCCGAAGTTTTAAATTTGGGTTTAATGACAAAATTGTCTATAGGGCTCTGGATCTTAAGGACTATGACATTTATTTTAAATATTTGAATAAAACCTTAAAGGTGGCTGACCCACTTGAGCTGTCAGTGAAAGATTTTATCTCATCAGTCAAAACAAAAAGTGAGCCACAAATAGGCAAGTTGCATATTATGGCTACGTATTATATGTTGAATAAAATTTATGACTTTTATGATAAAATTTAAAAGGTCTGTATGGAAAAATTAAAGAATAAAGAACACGATTTCAGCTCCAAGCTGAGACAGTCTTCGGTCATTAAAAGACTTAAAGAATATATCTCATGGCGACGTAGTTTCGAAGCATCCGATTCCGGTGATGCTTTTCCCGAATACGGGCCCTTATCTATAAATCTGGATTTAACAACAGCTTGCAATTTCCGCTGCCCACACTGTGTAGATTCTAAAATAATAAATGCCGGGAAGATTCTAGATACAGAAGAGATAAAACAAAGCATCGATACCTTAAAATCGCACGGGTTGATGTCCGTTATTCTCCTCGGAGGGGGTGAACCTACCCTTCATAAAGACTTTGATAAAATAGTCAGGCACCTAAAAAACAGGGGGATGCAAATTGGTATCGTAACCAATGGATCAAGACTCCACCATATTAAAAAAATCACGGAAATATTAGAGGAAAAGGATTGGGTAAGAATTTCCATAGATGCCGCAAGTGAAAAAACATTTGCCCGATCCCACAATCCGAAAAATAATATAAACTTAGAAACCATACTGTCTAATGCACGAGAATTTAAAGAACTTAATCCACGTATTTCCATGGGCTATTCATTTGTAATTGTATGGGAAGGAATTTACATAAATGGGCAGGAGCTTTGCCCCAATATTGATGAAATTTCTGAAGCGGTCCGTTTGGCAAAAGCCTACTGCTTTGATTATATATCCTTTAAACCTTGCCTTTTGAGACTTGATGTTTCTCAAAAAGAATCTCTTTTTGATCCTCCCGATAAAAAAAGAGAAAAAAGAGTGATAGAAGAGATTAAGAGCAATTTACAAAAGGCTAAACAAATCGCAAATGGAAAGATAAATATCCTTGAAAGTGTGAACCTGTCAGCATTGATTAGTAATAAAGTCCATGAGCTGAAAAGACAACCGCAGACATGTCATGCACAATTTTTTAGGAGTGTTTTCACCCCGTCCGGAATTTTTCACTGTCCGGCATTTAGAGGGGTTAATAAAGCGAAGATTTCAGAATGTAATGGTTATAATGGAGAGAACAATTTTAATGACACTCAGCAAAATTTAGCACACTCTATAGCCAACTTTAATGCCGAACAGGAATGCAGTGTAGTTGCATGCTTTTATCACCACTCAAACTGGTGGATAGAAAACTTTATTCATTCAAACAAAAATCTTGATGAAATAGAAAAAGTAAAAGATGATAATTTTTTTCTTTAATCATAGAAGCTATGAATTTCAACAAAATATGTATTATACATCTAAACCAGATCGGTGATCTAGTTTTTTCCCTTCCACTGCTAAAAGCTCTTAGAGATAATTTCCCTGGTGCTACCATTCATTCAGTTGTTAAGCCCTATCTGAAAGAACTGCTGATAGGCTTACCATATGTTGACAGCATATTATTGCGGGAAGGAAGTTTGAAAGCAAAGGTTGAGCTTTTAAGAAAACTGCGTAATTATAAATACGATCTGTTAATCTCTCTACCCCGGTCTATAGAAAGCCTGATATTGACAACGTTTAGCAAAGCAAAAATGAAAGTTGGCTTCGCTCATTTTCCGTGGGATCTATGCCTTGATATAAAAGAAAACGTCGAAGGCCATAACAGTTGGTACAATAACGCCAAGCTGCTTAAACAACTAAACATCAATGTTCGAAAAAATAACTATATCGGACTTATCAACGTAGATAAAAACAAAAATAATCTTAACCTTCCTCAAAAATACGCTATTATCTCTCCGGGGGCATCACAAAGAAGGCAGGCAAAGGCTTGGGAGCAGGATAAATTCGCAGAATTAATCATTTCACTCAAGGAAAACTTTGGATTAGCCGCAGTATTTGTAGGCAGCAGGGAAAATCAAGCTTATAATCAAACGATAATAAAACTGGTAGTGGAAAGTAGCCGGAACAATGATGCGCCTGCTATAGACTTAACAGGAAATACCGATCTTCGTACACTCTGTTCAATTTTGAAGGGCGCAAGTCTGTTTGTCGGCATAGATTCTGGAATTATGCACCTTGCATCGTCGATAGACATTCCTGTTGTAGGTCTATTCGGTCCCACAGACCCGTTTTACGTAAAACCACAAAACCATAGAAGCATTGTAGTAAGAATGGAGGAAATGGAATGCGTACCCTGTTATCTACAACCATGTAAACACAGGGACTGTATGAGGAAGCTTGATGTAAAAAGAGTAATGGATGCTTGTACAAAGGTACTCACCCAACCAGGTACTTGAATAATGAAATTTGCATTCTGTATTTTTAAATATTTTCCTTTTGGTGGGCAGCAGAAAAATTTCTTGCAAATAGCTAAAGTCTGCATGTCTCGCGGCCATGAAGTAGATATTTTTACCACTTCATGGCAGGGGGAAACACCTGATGGTTTCCGTGTTTCGTTTATTTCTATCAAAGGCTTTACCCATCACCGGCAACGTGAATCTCTCGCTCGAAGACTAAATGAAATTACATCCGTAAATAACTATGATATCATTGTGGGATTTATTAAAATGCCCGGACTCGATGTATATTATGCTGCAGATACATGTTTCGCCGAAAAAGCTCACAAAAAAAGTTTTTTATATCGATTGACAGGACGTTGCCGGAGTTACTTGCGACTTGAGAGAGAGGTTTTCGACAAGCTCTCAAAGACTCATATTTTATTACTCTCCGAACGAGAAAAAGCATTTTTCATCGACTACTATGCTACTCCTGAACAAAGATTTCATCTGTTGCCGCCGGGAATATCAAAGAACCGCCTGGCACCTCCCAATGCTATGGAAATACGAAATGAACTTCGTAGTGAATTGAATATCGATTCAGATAAATACGTTGTTTTAATGGCGGGCTCCGGATTTAAAACCAAAGGGGTTGATCGTTCAATCCGAGCCGTATATGCATTGCCAAGTAGGATTAGGGAAAAAACGGTTTTACTGGTAGTAGGCAAAGGTAACACAAAACCATATAAACTGCTTACCTGGTTGCTGGGTGTCAGTACACAGGTCCGTTTCATCGGCGGCAGAGAAGATATACATCGGTTTTTTACGGCAGCCGATCTATTGATTCATCCAGCTCGCTTGGAAAATACGGGAACAGCATTAATAGAGTCGATGGCTGCTGGATTGCCTGTGCTTGCAACTGATGTCTGTGGTTTCAGCTTTCATATTGAATGTGCCGGTTCGGGAGAAATTATACCTTCTCCTTTTAAGCAGGAAACATTCAACCGACTTCTGGCCTTTATGCTGACTTCAAAAAAAAAGGATGAATGGAAACGTAACGGTAAAGAATATGTCGCCAAGGTAGATGTCTTCAGCAGAGCTGAAAAGGCTGCGGATATTATTGAACGGGTTGCCTTGAGCAATATTACCGACGGATCGGCATTGCATTCAGCTTAAACGATACTGCAAGTTCAAATTTCTATAGATAAATTGAGACGAAAGTAATGAAATCCAAAAAAGATCGCTCTTCAAATATCTCCCGCATTGAAAGGCCATATCTAACTATAAACAATGAATACAAAGAACTGCTGGAAAGTGCCCCGTTTCATTCTTTTGAATCAATATGGAATTTTTCAAATGGTGAAACCATTAAACAGATTAAAGCAAGATCTGTAATTAGATTCGAGATCCGACATCATGATATAAAACGAACTTTCTACATAAAGCGTCATAACTCCGAATTTATTGGTTTATCAAGGCTGTTTCCACGACTTTTTCCGAGACGCAGTCTTTCCCAAGGCAGATTGGAATTTGAAAATATATGCGATTTTCGAAAAAACAATCTCCCGACTGTCATACCGGTAGCCGCTGGAGAGAAATTCTCCCATTTTTTCTGGGCAAAATCTTTTATTATTACCGAAGATTTCTCTCCTTTTATTTCTCTGGAATCTCTGCTTGAAAATCGACCCCAATTTTTATCGGGTCCAAAAGTTGAAAATAGAAAGCAGATTCTGCTAAAAGATATAGCTGTTTTAGCAAGAAGAATGCATCAAAATGGATTCAATCACCGAGACTTCAATGCAACCCACATTCTTCTTAATTATAATAATGAATCTGATATTCCACAAATTGCCCTTTTTGATTTTCAACGTGTTGAAAAAAGAAAGTACTTCAGGTTTCGATGGAAGATAAAAAGTATTGCGAGACTTAATTATACTTTACCAGATGAAATTTTTAATATAAAAGATAAAACCTATATTCTTCTATCCTATAAAGATAAAAAAAGTTTTAATTTCATAGACCGCATGCAATGGTTCTGGATCGAAAGGAAAACAGCTAAAATAAAAAAGCATACTGAAAAGATGATAGATAGAAAGGCGGAAAGAAAGAAAAAGGGGCTTCTGGAAAAGTAGTAAACATATGAACATAATAGCCATTATCAGTAGAGATCTGGAAAAAGGAAGTACGAAATACCGCCTCGTACAATATTTGGAATTTTTGAGTAAAAAAGAAATTAATATAGAATTTATAAACCGCACTGAATTAGGTTAAATATATCAGTTTCAGCGGTAAGCGTATCGGTCAAGCGGGGAGAAAAGATTGTCAATGATAATAGCATTTCATTGCTTAAATTGTTAAAATAATAAAACAAAAGTGCCGAAACAAACGCC
>JASJGP010000466.1:0-4851 GCA_033791485.1 Desulfobacterales bacterium
CTGGGGGATAATCATGACATCCCCATCGCAGAGAAACACGCGATTCTGGCGACGGCAATTTTGCCTGGCAAATTCAATATCCTTAAAAATAATCTCATCTTTTTTGATGTTGAATCGTTTTTGCCGGAAGGTACCGCAGAAGGTGCATTTGTTATGGGAACAGCCCAGGGTGACCTGTAGTAAGATGCTGTTCGCTTCGCTGGGCGGGCGGATGATCATTCCTTCGTAGTGCATTTGGCAATCCCCTAAAAAGTCAAAGCTTACTTTTACCAGGTATTGTTAGAGAATTCAATATCTTGATTCATTTTAAGGCGGGAGCGGGGTTGCAAGTTGCCCCTATAACATGAAGCTTAACAACTTTGTTGCACCAGATATGAAACTCAGGGCTGAAATATTTGACGTATGCCAGGGCAATTTGTCAATGTCCCCAAGTTCCAGGGTTTGTTCCACCCTGTTGGGTGAGCATTATAATTATTGTTTGACGGTCTATTAAAAAACTTTCATTTTTTATGCAAAATTAAGGGTTTCCCTGATTGACACCCTTTAGATATTCAGATATTTATCTTACTAAAAGATATGAATTCATCTTTATCCTTGTTGCTATATTCTCATTCTGTTACCAAAAAAGCTGAAAATTATTGTTCTGTAAATTGTTGTTCATAAAATAGGGGGCATGGGAAAAATTTGATCTTTTTATTTGATATCAGTTTGTATTCCTGAAAAAAGTTGCACATGTTTTTCATTCCATTATACAGGTTAAGAACCATATGAATCTACTAAGGTCAAGTATTGATCCCAGAAGCAATATAAATCGCAGACAACTGAAGATTGATTTTGAAAAGTCGGAGCAACGAAAATATGAAAGACGGATTTCAGGAGAGCGTCGTGGTTGTTGGGTGAGATCTTCGGAATGGAGTTCAGTTGATATCCAGATCCGAAACCGATATTTCTGGTCAATATTGGGAAAGTGAGTAAGTGGTTTCATAGCCCGAAGTGTAATCTCTGGGTTGTGGCCCATCTGTTTTATTTAAAAGGAGCCTTATTTGCCCCTCTTGCTGAACTGGTTATTAAAGGATTAATTATGGGTGCAAACAGCGACAGGAGGTGCAAGCCATGGGAATTAAGCCACGGGTCCATATGATGCCGTAGATGGCGATGCGTATCAACTTATAAAAGTGTGATTTAAAATGCCAAAGACAAAAAAAGGAAATCCGTTTTTAATCGGCCTGTCTGACCATGATATCATGGAAATGTATGGGACATCTGCCCAGGATAAAGCAAATTTGCTTATTATAAATGAATATGCCGAGCATATAAAAAATCGACCCTTTGATTTAAAGCTGAATAAGGAATACCAGTCTATCCGCAAAAATGAATCCACAGGATGGATTCTGAAAAATCAAATTTCAGGCCGTTTCGATTTGTTCAAGTATGGCATCTTGTTTCAAATGCTTCTTTGCGGTGCCATTCGGTATAGAAAGGACCAGCCTGCCCACATTTTCCAGGATAGCGAGCATACAATTGAATGCGTGACTGCCAAGAATGATGTCATATTTGACATCTATTTCTTTTGGGACGGGATGTGTGGGACCAATTCCCAACAGGGCTGGGCCAATTTTGGTATCAGTCTATCCATGGTGTATGGGGACAAAACGGCCTCCCTTTCTAAGATGGACGGAATTTCTTATATAGGTGCAAAAATTGCCAAAGGAAGCTTAAAATTGACAGATAATTTTGTTAAAAAAAAGGGAACTCCTGTTCGGTTTGTCATCCGGTATGAGATGGATTTGGCGGCTAATAGCGATCCTTTGGCCGTATCAGAGATCCATTTTGAAAAACCTGCCAACAATTACTTCAAGATCGTCACAAAATAAACAAATCAATTGGGGTGGTGAATTCATCCATTGCCACCAGGATAGGCAAATAGGGTTTACTGGTGCCGTCTCATTGCTCAGCTATTTGGGCACTTACATTCATAGAGTTGGTTTTTTAAGCTTCTGATTACCCTCAGAAATCGCATCAAAAGTTTTTTAGTTTTAATTCAATTGGTACCCCAGAGATACTGTCATAACTGAATCTTCCATATTACACTTGATATATACATCACATTTTAGCCAATTCTAAAAAATTCCTTCCCGGGATTTAACTCGTCTCTATTTATACCATCATTAAAAATGAGGAAAACAGGTTCATCAGAATATCGCGTACTGCGTATAAATCTAAGTTATGGGTTTGTTTGAACACAAAGGAACACAGTTCTCGTATGAGCCTTAATATTTTCAATGGGTGAGTTGCCGATACTAATAACTTTTATCAATCAACAAGAGTTTTTATCATTCGGCTAAATACTTATTTTATTGAAACTAAATACATTAAAAAACTTTTCAGTGGGATTTTTTTAAAATTTAAGTTATTATTCCATTAAAATATAATCCGAATGGCTCAATGTTGTAACCATTTGTAATTAATTGATTTTTTTAATAAAATGCCCGGTGTTGCCCTCTTTATATAGATGGCATAATTGTTGCGTTTTCCAAAGTTCGGGTGGGTTCCATTCGGATGAACCACAAATTTAATAATGTCATGGGAGGGGGGATATGAATAGAAAAGGGCTAATAATCTTTGTCGTCTTGTTTTGGATGGGAATGTCTGGAATTTCGTCAGCAGTTAATTTAGGAATGATGACCGGCAGTAAAAAAGGCACCTATTTTCAATTTGGGCTGAATATGATGGAGCTGGGGAAAAAGTACGGGTTTGATCTCCATGTATACAATTCCAGGGGATCTGTGGAAAATGTGTATGCTGTTTATCAACGTCCCAAAACCCAGATGGGTATTGTCCAGTCAGATGTGCTGGCTTTTGTTCTGAAGGTAAAAAGCAATAAAACCCTTAAACATATTGCAAAAAAAACAAAAATGATTTTCCCCCTGTACAATGAAGAGATCCATCTTTTGGGAAAAAATACGATTCAATCCTTTGACGGTTTAGAAGGGAAAACGGTTGCCATTGGCAAGGAAGGCAGCGGTTCATACATGACATCCAAACTCTTGTTTGAGGTGTCCGGGGTATTCCCCAAGGAACTTGTTCCCCTTGGGACGGACAAGGCATTATCCCGCCTGAAGAATGGCAGTATTGACGCCATGTTCTATGTTGCCGGTTTTCCTGTCAAACTGCTTTCTGAAAATGTATCCGACAATGATGGGCTTCATCTTGTCCCCATAACCAACAAAAGCATCACTGAGTTTTATCCAACGGCACTGATTCCTTCGAACACATATGCCTGGCAGCCTGAACAGGTTCATACGGTTGCTGTCAAGGCTGTCCTTGTGTCCTTTGATTTCAGGCGAAATAATTGCAATTATGTCGGGGAATTTGCAGGATTGGTATACGAAAACCTGGATTGGTTAAAACAAAATGGTCACCCAAAATGGAATAGCGTGGATCTTGATTATCCTCTCAAAGGATGGACTCAATACGATTGTGTCAAAAAATATCTCCATGCCTCTCCCGGCAAAGCCGAGGTTCCCATGGAAAAAAATCCCTTGCTTGATGCCATCAAGAATATATTATAGAAACCTTTTTTTAGGTTGATGCTTGGGAAATGGAGTTGGTGAATGTATCGTCAGTATTTTAACCTTGAAAAGAAACCTTTTCAAATAAATTCAGATAACCAGTTTTTATGGCTTGGGAAAAAACATGCCTCTGCCCTGGAATTATTGAAAAGGGGAATAGCAGAAAAACAGGGCCTGTTAACCTTGATCGGAGATGTGGGTACAGGCAAGACAACGCTTATCAATGAAATTATCCATACCCTGGATAATAGGACTCAGTTTGCTGTAATTGAAGATTCCTGTTTTGAGATGCACCATGTTTTTTTGACCCTTGCCCAGGCCTTTGGTTTTGAAGGCCGGTATCAAAAAGGGGAAACATTTTCATCGAAATTTTTATCTTTTTTGAAAACTGCAAACAGCAAGGGTCAAAAAGTACTTGTAATCGTGGATGAAGCACAGAGACTTCCCAAACGTTTTTTAAAGGAAATTATCTCCTGGGGCGGATTCGGGCTCAATCACGTTTTAACCGTAATTCTTTCAGGACAGCTTGAATTTAGAGATGTTCTAAGAACAAGCCTGGGGAATTCATGGCACTACCAGATAAAAATCCATGCTTTTCTTGAACCCCTAAATGAAGATGAAACCAAAAGTTATATCAACAAACGGCTTGAAATTGCCGGGGCAAAACGCGAAATTTTTTTAATATCTGCGATCCATGAAATTTATCTCTATTCAAAGGGCTTTCCCCGGCTTATCAACATCTCCTGTGATCAGGCACTCATCGCTGCATTTGCCAATGGGGTGGGACTTGTTGATGCTCAGACCTTTAAAGAGTCAATCGGCAAAATAGATCTGCCGAGAATACCAATTGAAAAAGAAAATGTTCTCGCAAAAGAAGATATAATTTCCCATGGGCCATGGTTTCAGAGAAAATCTATGGCAGGTTTGGCTGTCCTGGTCTCAGCCTGCCTTTTTATGGGCTATTTGTATTATTATGGTGAACCCGGGCCCTCCCCTTTAAAAAAAACGAACCCTGTTTCCCAGCTGGACCCGATGCCCCTGGAAGAGCAGGTTCAAATATCCAAGGCTGAACCAGCCACCGAATCCTTATCCGTGGTTAAACCTATAAAGCAACTTGAGACAATTGAGCCAGCTGTACCGAAACTTCAGGAACCTACGGCCGGGAACATCGGTATCGAGCAGTTACCGCCCCCTTATGAAAAAACGAAGGAATCTCCCGCTCCTGTTTCCCAGCTGGACCCGATGCCCCTGGAAGAGCAGGTTCAAATATCCAAGGCTG
>JASJGP010000467.1:0-5151 GCA_033791485.1 Desulfobacterales bacterium
CGGAGCTACGGGACGGGCGGGGTAAGCTTCGCTCGTTTTCTGCGAAAAATTTAACGTGACAGGCCCCGGTACAATCTTCCGGAGCTACGGGGACTCGATAGCGAGATCTAAGCTTCGCTTCGACAGGCAGAAATAATGATGCAGGTCTTCGGTGAAACGGAAAAGACTTATAAACCAGATATATACAAATTCTAAAACAACTTGCCTACTTTTCTATTCCCAGTTTTTCAAGGCGATATCGCATAGACCTTGTAGTTATATCGAGCAACTCAGCGGCCTTGTTCTTGCCGCCGTTTGTACATTCCAGAGCCTTTTTTATATATGCTCTTTCAATCTCTTCTATAACAGTATCGAGGGAAACACCATTTGCAACTTCATCCACATCAAACCGCCTGTTTTCAATTCCTTCAATCCATCTGCGTTTATGGATGGAAAGTGTCAGACTGTCGGGCAGAAGTATGTTTGTACTGGTAAGAGCGACGCTTCGTTCCAGCAGATTTTCAAGTTCCCTGATATTTCCTGGAAAATCGTATTTTTTTAAAAGCTCTATGGCATAGGACGATATTTTAGTAACATCCTTTCCCATTTCATGGGAATATTTATCCAGAAAATGCTGGGCGAGTGCTTTAAGATCGCTCTTTCTTTCCCGAAGCGGCGGCATCTTAATCTCTATTACGTTCAGGCGATAGAAGAGGTCTTCTCTGAAATTACCGGAAATCACCTCGTCTTCCAGTTGCTTGTTGGTTGCAGAGATGATTCTTATATCAACGGAAACATCCTCATTACCCCCCACTGCTTTAAATACTTTTTCCTGCACCACCCTGAGCAGCTTTACCTGCAACGAAAGGCTGATTTCTCCGATCTCGTCTAGGAAAATAGTCCCTTTGTCTGCTGTTTCAAAAAGGCCCTTTTTGTCATTGTTTGCCCCTGTGAAGGCGCCTTTTTTGTGGCCGAAAAGCTCACTTTCTATTAAATTTTCCGGAATGCCGCCACAGTTAATCACTACAAAGGGTTTGTCGCTGCGGTCACTTTCTTCGTGTATTGCATTTGCTATCAATTCCTTACCGGTTCCACTTTCACCGGTAATCAGAATATTTGTTTTTGTTTTTGCCACCTGCCGTATCATTTTATAAATGTGCAGCATGCCGGGGCTGCTGCCTACGATCTTTCCGAAATGCAAATTTTCCTTGAGCTCATCGTCAAGAATCTTTTTTTCATGTTCCAGGGTTTTCAGGTCAAGGGCATTTGCTATGGTCTGTTTCAGTTCTTCATTATCAAATGGCTTTGGAACATAATCGTATGCACCGTCATTCATCGCTTCCACGGCCGTCTCTGCCGTGGTATAAGCTGAAATCATGATCACTATAGTACCAGGGTTCTTCTTTTTTGATGCCCTTAAAACATCCAGACCGGTGATATCCCCCAGCCTGATATCACAAAGCAAAAGATCAAAATGATTTTTTTTAATCATTTCGATTGCCCTCAGGCCGCTTTCAGCACACGAAACCTTGTATCCTTCTCTGGTGAGCATGAGTTCAAGCAGTTCGCGCATGCTGAGTTCATCATCAACAACCAGGATATGTCTTGTTTTGTCATTGTTCATTGAGCTATTATTTACCAGTTGATCATCTTATTTTGTCTTCAAACACAATCTTTCCGCCCACCATGGTAAGCACTGCTTTGCCTTTTACTTCCCGGCCGTTAAAAGGTGTGTTACGGCTAAGGGAATAAAAGTTTTCCGCATTTATTGTATATAATCTGTCTGGATCAATGATTGTAATGTCGGCAGGATTGCCTGCTCTTAAGCCATTTTCAAGTTTAAGAATTTGTGCAGGATTTGTGGACATTTTCTCAACCAGCTCGTTTATTTTAAGCACGCCGTCTTCAACCAGTTTCAGACTCAGGGAAACTGAAGTTTCAAGTCCGATTATACCGTTTTCTGCTTGATCGAACTCAACTTCCTTTTCGATTGAAGAATGGGGCGCATGATCAGTAACAATAACATCAATCGTGCCGTCTGCCAGTCCTTCTCGAACTGCTTCCATGTCCTGCTTTGAACGAAGAGGCGGGTTCATCTTTGCATTTGTATCATACTGGCCTACATCATCCTCTGTAAGGGTAAAATAGTGGGGAGCAGTTTCAGCCGTTACAGGTACGCCCCGCTTTTTCGCAGCTCTTATGGCCCGAACCGATTCCATTGTACTGACATGGGCAATGTGAACAGGGCTCCCTGTTAACTCGGAAAGTGCGATATCCCGCATTACCATTACACTTTCACATGCATTCGGTATTCCAGGCAGGCCCATCCTTGTAGCAAATGCGCCTTCGTTTACAACTCCACCCGCCAGTAAGTTCAAATCTTCACAGTGTGATATTACAGGCAAATCGAATCCCTTTGCGTATTCCATTGCCCTTCGCATAAGCTGACTGTCTGTAACAGGACGCCCATCATCTGAAATCGCAACAGCGCCGGCATCTTTTAAATCTCCGTACTCGCACAATCCTGTTCCTTCAAGTCCTTTGCTTATTGCAGCCACAGGATAAACCCGAACCGTATCTGCAATCATAGCCCTTTGAAGAATGAACTTTGTTACCTGGCTGTTGTCATTAACAGGGTTTGTGTTAGGCATGCAGCAAATCGCCGTAAAACCGCCGGCAGCCGCAGCCAGACACCCTGTTTCTATGGTCTCTTTATATTCATGCCCGGGCTCCCGCAGGTGGACATGCATGTCAATAAGCCCTGGAGTGACAATCTTGCCGGTGGCATCAATTGTTCTGCCTTCTGACTTCTGCCTTATTCCTTTTGCCTTTGTGCCTTTCCCTTCTCGTATTTTAACAATCTTTCCGTCTTCGACGAGTATATCCGCCATTCCATTATAGTTGCCTGGATCAACAACTCTTCCGCCCTTAATCAGTATCTGCATTTCGCGTACCTCCTGCTAAAAGATATAAAAGGGCCATGCGAACGGCAACACCATTTGTAACCTGATCAAGAATAATGGAATATGGGCCGTCGGCAACCTCCGGTGCTATTTCAACGCCCCGATTGATGGGTCCGGGATGCATAATTAAAACGTTATCTTTGGCACTTTTCAGCCTTTTATTTGACAGTCCGTATACTTTTGCGTACTCACGTTCCGATGGAAACAAAAAGCTTTTCTGTCTCTCTTTCTGAATCCTCAGCATCATAATAACATCTGCATCACATATAGCATCTTCAACATTATGTATAACGGAAACCCCCAGGGTTTCAATGCCTTTTGGAATCATTGTCCGCGGTCCGGAAAGAATAACTTCGGCCCCCATTTTTGTGAAACCTATGCAATTTGACCTGGCCACCCTGCTGTGGGATATATCACCTATTATTGCAATACGCAGTCCTTTTACTTCTCCCTTATTTTCTCGTACAGTCATAAGATCGAGGAGCGACTGGGTCGGGTGTGCATGCATGCCGTCACCGGCATTAATAATACAAGGGGTTATCATACGTGCCAGCATATGGGGAGCACCTGCGGATGAATGTCTTATCACGATTACATCAGGATTCATCGCCTCAAGATTTCTGGCAGTATCTATAAGGGTTTCTCCCTTGACCATGCTGCTGGAGCTTGCAGATATTGAAAGGCTGTCAGCACTTAGTCTTTTTGCTGCTATATCAAATGAAGTACGGGTTCGCGTGCTGGGCTCGTAGAAAAAAAGAACAACGGTTTTGCCCCTTAAGGTAGGAACTTTCTTAACAGATCTTTGAGAAATCTCCTTCATACTGTCTGCTGTATCCAAAATCGTGGATATCTCATCAACAGAAAGGGATGCCATATCAAGAATATTTTTTCTTTCAAGCTGCATGATACACCCTCACTTCAACATTTTTCCGACTCTTTTCCATCTGATACCAAAATTCTCACTATCCCAGGACCAATAGATTATAAATGCTTTCCCGTTAACGGCTTTTGAATCAACAAATCCCCAGAATCTACTGTCAAAACTTTGATCCCTGTTGTCCCCCATGACAAATAGTTTATTATCAGGCACTTTGATCGGGCCAAAGTTATCTTTGCGGCATGGTGCATCCTGTCTGATTCCGGGTGGACATCCGGGGACAATAAAAGAATCGGTAAATTGTGCAAAGCTGCTATCAGCTTTTACATTATTCACAAAAACCTGTTTGTTGCGAATTTCCACTTTGTCACCTGCAAGGCCGACAACACGCTTAATGAAATCTTTTTCAGGATCCTTAGGAAACTTAAATACAATTATATCCCCATGTTTTGGTTTTTTAACAGGAATAATTGTCTTTCTGGAAAATGGAACTTTAACTCCATAAATAAACTTGTTAACTAAAATATGATCTCCGATCTGAAGAGTCTGTTTCATTGAGCCTGAAGGAATTTTAAATGCCTGAACAGCAAAGGTGCGTATAAATAAAGCAAGGAGAACTGCCACAAGAACTGCTTCGATATTTTCGCGGATACTGCTTGTCTTTTTTTCTACGATATCCTTTACAGGCAAACTTTTTTTTTTCAAGTTCTCTGAGACCTTTTATTTATGAATTTATAAGTTTAAATTATGATGAACTCGTAAGAAGTCAGAAAACCCCTTCACCCTTAATCTCCTCCCGCCATGGGAAGGAAATCAAACTTTTTATGAGACCATCGATATAATCCTTAAAATGACATTAGCGACAATTCCTGCTGCTATATCATCTAACACAACACCTGCTCCGCCTGAGATACGCTTTTCGATATATCTTATTGGAAAGGGCTTTGCAATATCAAGAACCCTGAAGATAATAAAACCGGATGCAACGTAAAATAAATTAAATGGAAGCCCTATAAGTGTAACAGCCATACCGGCGATTTCATCAATTACAATACTGCCGGGATCTTTTTCCTTTAATATTTTTTCGGCATCATTCGCAATCCATATGGAAAAGATGATAAATATTATTATGCAAAGAATAGCGGCCAGGTCGCTTGTTTTAGACAAAATGAAGCAAAGCAAGATTCCAGCCAGAGATCCAAACGTGCCGGGGGCAAAAGGAATCTTCCCGATAAAGCAGCCTGTTGCAATAAACATAACCGCTTTTTCTTTAAAATTCATGGCTCGTGTCTATAATCCAGCGCTTTATTTGTCAAGATATTATAATAGATA
>JASJGP010000468.1:0-5908 GCA_033791485.1 Desulfobacterales bacterium
GATTGCTGAATCGATTGACTCTGTCGAGGATGATGAAACTCCGCTTCAAAAGAGACTGGATATGTTAGGGCGGAAGCTCGGGATACTGACGCTCATCATCTGCGGAATCATCATCGTCTTCGGCATTTTCAAGGGTGGGAATATCCTTGAGATGATAATGGTTGGAGTGAGCCTTGCCGTAGCTGCCGTACCGGAGGGTCTTCCAATTGTAGTGACCATTGCGCTGGCTCTGGGAGTCAAGAGAATGGTTCGGCATAATGCCCTTGTAAAACGTCTGCACAGCGTGGAGACACTGGGATGCACCACGGTCATCTGCACGGACAAGACCGGAACCCTTACACGCAACGAGATGACGGTAACAAAATTGTACGTCAACGATACCATTATCGATATCACGGGCACGGGGTACGGGACTTCCGGAGAGTTCTTTTCTTCAGGTGAAAGAATTGATCCTTTATCTGCCGAACTTCTCCTGAGTATAGGCGCTCTAAACAATGATGCCGCGTTATTAGAAAAGGAGAGTATTATCGGCGATCCCACCGAAGGATGCCTTGTTGTCAGCGCCGCGAAGGCAGGACTCAGAAATGCGATTTTAAATGACAAGTTTCCACGTGTTAATGAGATACCTTTTGATTCGGAGCGCAAGAGGAAATCTACTGTTCATCGCACGAAAGAAGGTCTTTTTATGTACACCAAGGGAGCTCCGGACATGGTGATAGAGCTCTGTTCGAAGATTGATTCCGACGGTAAGGTATCGCCCCTTACCGATGAAGTGAAAAGAATGATCATTGAAACAAACCGAAGTTTCGCTTCCCAGGCTTTAAGGGTGCTTGCCTTCGCTTATAAACCACTGGCTTCCGGTAAGAACGTTGATAAATCCGATGAGAATGACCTTATCTTTGTGGGTCTGCAAGGCATGATCGATCCTCCCCGTGACGAGGTTGGGAGTGCCATCGAAAAGTGCAGGAATGCAGGAGTTCGATCCGTTATGATAACCGGCGATTATGCACTTACGGCACAAGCCATAGCCCACCAACTTGGCATTGAGGGTGATGCAGTAACCGGAGAAGAGCTTGAAAAGATGAATGATGAAGCTTTGAAAAGAACAGTGAAGGAAATCTCAATTTTCTCAAGGGTAAACCCGGAGCATAAAATACGGATCGTGCGATCCTTAAGAGAAACAGGGGAAGTAGTTGCCATGTCCGGGGATGGTATAAACGATGCTCCGGCACTCAAGGAGGCTGATATCGGCATCGCCATGGGCATAACAGGCACGGACGTGACCAAAGAAACGGCTGATATGGTGCTCCTTGATGATAAGTATACCTCAATTGTAAATGCTGTGGAGCAGGGGAGGGGCATCTACGACAACATTAAGAAATTTGTGAATTACCTGCTTTCGAGCAACCTGGGTGAAGTCTTAATACTTTTCATAGCCATGATCATTGGCTTTAAAGATTCTTCAGGAGCCATAGTGATGCCGCTTCTGGCCACGCAGATCCTCTGGCTGAACCTCATTACGGATGGCCTTCCCGCAGTAGCTTTAGGTGTTGATCCCATACGAAAGGGAATCATGGATGTACCGCCACGCAACCCCGATGAACCGATTATAACAAAAAGCATGGCGACAAACATTATCATCATATCAGTACTCATGGCAGCCGGAGTCCTCTTTCTTTTTAATCGGTTTCTTCCCGAAGGGGACACAATCGCGCGAACGATTGCCTTCACCTCCATCGTAATGCTCGAGATGGTGCGGGTCACTATGGTCCGTTCCCAGTACAAGCTTCCATTCTTTTCAAACCTGTATCTTATCGGGGCTGTAATTCTTTCCGTGTTGCTCCAGGTGGTGGTGGTCTATGTGCCGGCAATGAACATCGTCTTTAAGACAACAGCTCTCTCCCCTTACCACTGGGGTTACATGGGTGCGATGATGGCAATAATATTCGTTATAGGGGCGGTTATGACCAGGCTGACAAATCGATAGAGTGGAGGGCTATAGGGACGTGCTTCGAATTTCTTGAACTTTGTTCATGATAAAATGCAGATTAACAAACAATAAGCTTTCGTAAATCAGTTCGATAACGGTTACCTCCGGCACCCGGTCAACTTATAAACTTATATTATAAGTTTCAGTCATTATGTCTAATGTGCATTCCCGAAGCCCTCAATCTAATCAGGTCCTTTGATTCCTCAATAAAAACCATTGTTTGGCTAACAAGCAGTTTATTACGATTTGACTTTTCTATAGCTGCGAGATGATCTTCATTCCCATATATTTCATCAAGCGCAGGCAAGTCTCCCGGTTCTCCGACCCGTCCCAACCCGCGGATGGCGATTCTAAGGTTTTTCAACAATGCCCCGATATTTTCTTTGCTTTGCTTTCCATGATAAATCATCGATTTTGGATCTCCGTACTCTTTCACTGCACTGAGCACGATAGAACGGGCTGAAGTTCCCCCTGTGAGAGAAAAAAAGATATAGGCTTCTCGTTCCAGGGAAATAAGAAACGGAAGAGGAATTGATGGTTCTTCTTTTCTACCGGAATCAAGTGTTTTGATAAGGTTTTGGTGTATGGTTTGCATTTTTTCAAAAAAGCTGTTCTGGTCTTTGTCAATTCTCCATGCAGCGTAGTTAGCAATCTCTTCATCCATCCCTTCTGAAACCTGGAGTACATCTTCCGGTGTAATTTCGAGATCAATAAGTCCTTTAGTGTATTTTCGAATTAGAAGATTACAAAGCATTAATGCCTTTGAATCTGAATAATTGATAGTTTTAGAATTATTGCAAAAGTCAGATAGTAGAATCCTTATCGCCAGTTTTGGTTTTTGCATTTTTGCAATGAGTAATTGAAGGGAATTTAAATAGGCAGATCGATCTTTTTGATGGATATATTCTCTAAGGTAGTGCCATAAAAATTCAAACATTTTGCGTTCATATTGCGAAAATTCAGGCATAATCTGTCTAAAGGTGCCTTTTATAAAGCGGCCGCGTTTATCAAAACATTCCTTCAACATTTCCGTGAGCTCTTTTGCTTCCTCAATCGAAATGTCAAAGTCTTTTGCCAAAGTTTCGAAATCTTTGAGTCTGAAATTAATGGCACGATGGACGATTTCTCTCATTTTCTTCTTTATATCGATTCGACTTTTGAAAAACGTAACTGTATCCAGCAACTTTTCATGCAGTCTGCCAAACACCGCCGACTTCTTTCCTACAGCCGCGTCTGTTTCTTTCTGAGTAAAAAGATCATCAAATACCTGATCCTGGACTTGCTCAAGACGTGTCTCGATATTTCCAAGGATTTCTTTTCCCATCCTCTGACTTTCAGATGTCTTCTCTACAGAGTTTAAAAGATCAGAAGAAAGTTGGAGTCTTTCATCAAGATTATTAGAATCGATTTTTTCATAATCATTTCCATAAACACTTTTTAATACTTTTGCGGCTTTTTTAGGAGACCCACCGGCGCTTTTTATGGCAAACTGCGCAACCTCAGCTTTTTCCTGTGAAAAAATCTCCTTTTCCTGATCAGCCAAGAGCCAGAATACATTGTTGACTTCAATTGGTGGCTTGACAAGTTTCCCCTTAAGCTTTTTCACCGAAAAAATGGCATTGTAGATACTCACATATCGATTTTTTACCGAAGATTTACCGACTTTATCTACTAAAAGATTTACCGTCTGTGGTTTAAGGTTATTGGCTATAGCTAATAAAGTGAGATTCTCATCAGGCAATCCTCTTTCGTTGCACACCAAAGGGAAAGATAAATTTTGTCCTTCTTTTTTAACAAGTACAATGGGGGAATTTGTCTCAACAGCGGTTTTATAACGTGATAACGCACGGAGGGCATCATAAAAGCGACCCTTTTGTTTTAATGAAGCTTTCGGGATCTTTATATAAAGTGTGTAGATATTGTGGTTTGAGAATATTCTGCAGGCATGGCTTAATTTATCGGATAGATGAGCCATTCGATTTCCAAGGCGCTTGATCATTTCTGAGACAGTGGCGGAATCGATTATCGTATTGCCGTAAATCATCTCGTAATCATCTTTTTCGGTCACATTGGGATCATTGGCGAAACCTCGATACCGAATGAGAATGGTTCGTTTCTTTGAAGAGATATTAATAAGCTGCTCAAAGGTTTCGGCAAAGTGGTAAAATGTTTCGTTTTCGATTTTACGTTCTTTGGGTTGACTGACATCCAGTAAATAAGCACTCAGAAGGTGAACCATTTCGACAAGGAGGGCTTTGCTTTCATCCTCACGCTTTTTTTCCTCTTCCAAGCTCTCCGACAGCCAGTCTTTACCATAACTGGAGTCAATTCCACGTAATTTGCTGAATAACTTTGCAGCTTCCTCATCAAGGGTAATTGTAGCGTCATCCATTTTTTACCTTTTTTATGGATTATAAATAGTTTTATGTTTTTATATCTATCAAATGATAATCGAAAAAACAATCAAACAATCTTTCATGGGGCAATTTCTACATTAATTGCCGGTAAAAACTCTTTACAGGTTAGAAATCGTTTATTGTAAGACTATCTATCAAGATATAATTAACTTGCGCTACAGCAACATGCTTTTTTGATGCATCATAAAGGTCAACTGAAACCGGGCACATAGTTCGACCTAACTTTATTACTTTTGCCTTTACGGTAACGTCGCTAAGACATGGAGAAAGAAACCGTATATTCATATCCGTGGTAGTTAGTTTGACAAATGGTCCTGTTTTCGTGAAAATTGCAAAGCAAGCCGTGCTATCTGCAATGGTCATTAACAATCCGCCATGGAATGATTTAAAGACGCCATCATAGCTTAACTTCCTTTGAACCTTTGTCTCACAATACCCATCGGCAAGAGAAATGATTTGAATTTTTAGTGTATCAACTATTGGAATCTTATTTATCTCAGTAAGTATATCACTTTTAAGTTCAGGCGATAATTCCATAATTCTTATTATCCCTTAAAGACAGCAAGTTTTGTTAAAAGAAAGCATACCTCATAGTATAGTTTTTAAATTAACCAACAGAATAAAGTAGGTATGCCCATAAGACTTAAAGATTATGGCAGAAATCAGAGAAAACGTAAAGAATATATTCATCAAAGCGGACTTTTATTAACTGTAGTGAATGTGTGAGCAAGGCAGAGCATTGGGTATAAGAATAATGGAACGTTTTTAGTTAAGTGAGTTTCGGGACACCCTATAACTTACGAACCCATTTACCCCCTTAAGTCGCCTTTTTAAGAACAGCTTCAAGCTCATTAAAAAATTTATAATTGGCGGCGGGAAATGGATATTGATTCATTTCATCAAGGCCAATCCATCGAAGCGGCTGACTCTGCCGGGCCCTAACCGTTGAAGAAGACAGTCGGCATATAAAAATATTAAGTTCGATTTTAAAGTGGGTGTAGGCATGCTTGACGTTTTTCAATTTTTGGATGATTTTTACGGAAACACCCAGCTCTTCATGACATTCCCTTGCGACCGCTTGCTTGGCAGATTCATCGGTTTTAATTTTACCGCCCGGAAATTCCCACATTCCGGCCAGATGACCTGAAGTGGGCCGTTTTTGAATCAGGCATTTATCATTTTTCAATATAACGGCAAGGGCGACCCGATAAAGAGGTATCTTTTTTTTCTTTGTGCGAAAAGGCAGGGATTCGATGCTTCCTTTTTCTTTTGCATGACAGGTTTTTATCAATGGGCAGCTTGAGCAGGTCGGATTCTTGGGAGTGCAGACCAAAGCGCCCAATTCCATAACAGCCTGGTTGAAATCACCCGGATTATTTTCAGGGATCAGATCCAGGAGCATGTGGTAAACTTTCTTTCGGGTGGCTGATTTGCTGATGTCATCCCGCAATTCGATGTATCGGGATACCACGCGAAGAACATTCCCATCCACGACGGGTAA
>JASJGP010000469.1:0-4318 GCA_033791485.1 Desulfobacterales bacterium
ATTGAAGGATCTTCGACGCAACTAAGAAAAACGATAATGAATCTGGTATCAAATGCAACGGAAGCCCAGCCAGCAGGTGGAAATGTCATTATCTCAACACGTAACCAATATGTTGACACACCGATAAAGGGTTATGAAGAAATAGAGGAGGGTGATTTTGTTGTTTTTGAAGTAGAAGATACCGGATTAGGTATAGCGAATGAAGACTTAATCAGGGTATTTGAACCATTTTACACTAAAAAAGTAATGGGAAGAAGTGGCACCGGGCTTGGAATGGCTGTTATTTGGGGGACGACGCATGACAATAATGGATATCTCGACTTAAAAAGTACTGAAGGGATCGGGACAACATTCTCCCTATACTTTCCGATAACACGGGGGGAAAAAATAAGGAAAAAAGGCCTTATACCTGTTGAAGAATATATGGGAAAAAAGGAGGCAGTATTAGTAATTGATGACGTTAGCGAGCAGCGGGATATCGCTGCAAATATCTTAGGTAAGTTGAATTATACTGTAGCAACGGTTTCGAGTGGTGAATCTGCCGTCGAATACATGGAAAATAATTCTGTGGATTTATTGATTTTAGACATGATAATGGATCCGGGGATTGATGGCTTAGAAACTTATAGAAGAATTGTTAAACTTCACCCAAACCAAAAAGCAATCATTGCAAGCGGGTTTTCTGCAACAGATCGGGTCAAAAAGGTTCAAAACCTGGGTGCCGGAGCCTATATTAAAAAACCATACACTATAGAAAAAATAGGAATAGCCGTAAAAACCGAGCTGGAGAATAAACAGAGCTGACTCAAGGATTTTATTTCCGTGCCTGTCTTTTTTCCGGAAACAATCTTTTTATATCATCTTCATTTGCCTTGCAGATACCCCTTTCGGTTATAAAACCTGTCACAAGCCTTGCCGGTGTGACATCAAATGCGTAATTTGCAACAGGGCTTTTAGGGGGAGGAACCAGAACGCTTCTAATAGTGTTGTTATCCAAACCCTGTATATATCTTATTTCATCCGGATCACGTTTTTCTATGGGAATCTCCTTGATTCCGTTTCGCAATGACCAGTCAAAAGTGCTTGACGGAAGGGCGACATAAAAAGGAATATCATTGTCCATGGCAGCGAGCGCTTTTAGGTAGGTACCGATTTTATTTGCAACATCACCGGTATATGTGGTTCTGTCCGTGCCGACGATCACTATATCAACCATGTCGTGTTGCATGAGGTGACCACCGGCGTTGTCTGTAATTACAGTATGTTTTACACCATGTTTTTCAAGTTCCCAGGCTGTAAGCCTTGCTCCCTGGTTAAGGGGTCTCGTCTCGTCCACCCATACATGTACATCTATGTCGCTGTCAAAAGCAGCATAAATTGGTGCTGTTGCCGTGCCGTACTCAACACATGCAAGCCATCCTGCATTGCAGTGGGTAAGTACGTTGACTGTATTTCCGATTTTTGAGCGACTGATTTTCTCAATCAGTTTCAAACCGTATTTGCCTATTTTCCTGCAGTTTTCAGCTTCTTCATCGGCAATTTTTTCAGCCTCTTTTTTTGCAGTATCAATTACTTCCCGGGTGCTTTCTACTTCCAGAATTTTAGACAAAACTCTGTCCGCAGCCCAAATAAGATTTACTGCCGTGGGTCTTGCAGATTTGATTTTACTACACTCTTTTATGAGATAATCTGTACTAATAGTTGGGCTCGGAGAATTTAAGGTCGCAAGATATACACCGTATGCCGCAGTTGCACCGATAAGAGGGGCGCCTCTTACATACATGTCCTTTATTGCCCTTATTACATCATCCGTTGTTTTTAAGTCTTCAATAATAAATTCGTGGGGAAGACGCCTCTGGTCAATAATCTTGACAACTTTTTGATTCTCATCCAGCCAGATGGGGCGCATTTGCCTGCCGTTTACTTTCATGGTTTAAACCTTTCGCAGAACAAGTTTAAGAATTTTATTTTGAACTTTGGAATTCGATTAAGCGGAGGTAGCCCTAACGGTTCAGCAAAATAACCTTTGGGGAGAAATTTTCAGAGATATCAGTTAGTTAAAATATCGGGCAATATTCAGATTTAGCCTGAATTGGAATTCCAATTCAAGCAATATATAGGTAAATAATATAGAATTACAACAAAATTTTGTAATGCGTAGATGTAAATGACGAATCAGCAAAGTTTATTTATTTTTTTAAATTGTAATGGAAATTCTGACAAAGAAAATAGCGATGTATTATTGCTCCAAGGCATTTTTTATAGCATTTGCAGCAGCCTCAATGCTTAATGTCCCTGTATTTAGCACCAGATCGTAATTGATGGGGTCTGTAATATCGGCATTAAAATATTTTCTGATAAAAGCCCTACGTTCGGATTCGGTCCTTATAATACGTCGCTTTGCATCTTCAGCAGAAACCCCGAAATTGCTGGATACATTTTCTACTCTTACATCTAATGGTGCTACAATCCGAACTCTAATCCTTCCCTCAGGAGGGAGCACGAAATTAGCCCCCCGGCCAACAATTACTGCGCTTCCGTGTTTTCCAATAGTACCGATTACTTTCATAAGATGCCGAAGATATTGATCCGGCCAAAGATGCCGATTATCAACAAGGGATGTTATCCATTCTTCTAAAACTGAAAGCCCTTTTTCGTCCAGGGTCTCGAGAATACGGCTGTTTACCTGGGCGCTTTCAGCCATTTCATTGATGATTTCCTGATGAAATACATCAAAATCGAGTTTTTTGCCCAGTTCTGTCGCTACTATACGGCCACCGCTTCCAGGCTCTCTGGAAATAGCAATGACAGGAAAAATTGCAGCCTCTTTTTTATCCTTTACTTTCATTAATTGCCATTTTTTAACCTGCTCTTCGATAATTTTTGGAATAGAGCGTTTTTGTGTTTTCATGTTGCCTCCTTATTCCGTATCTATTTGATTTAAATACCGAATATCTAAATTCAAAACAGTTATACACACATTTCGGAACCTGATAAATTAATGGATATTACTGCCGAATGAGGAAGGCTTTGTGTCAAAAGGGATAGTCAGCTGGTAAACCCCGTTTTCAAGAGTAGCCTTTACCGGTAATTCTCCCTTTTTAAAAACCTTCATCATTCCTATATTTGAGAAGAGCACATCGGCGGTAAAGCCCTGTACGCCCATTTCTTTAGCCAGACGAACTAACAAATTATAAAGATATGTCCCAATGCCCAAGCCCTGGTATTTTTCATCCACAACAAATACTACTTCTGCATTAAGTCCGTTCGGTTCCTTAATAAACCTTGCTTCCGCGATTACTCGTCCATGGCCGGCTTCATCTACCAGTCCAACAATAGACATGGTGTGATTCCAGTCCACATTAACGTATTCCTGAGTCTTGGTATGCGGCATTGCAGTAATGTGGCCGAAATATCGATAATACACTGCCATGTCGGAGAAACGGTAAAAAAGGCGACGCATTTCTTCCTCGTCTGAAGGTTTAATGGCTCTGAACCTGACCTCCACACCACCTTTAAATGTATGACTAGTTGTGATCTCCGCCGGATACAGATGGGCGCTTTCCGCCAGATAAATTTGATCCTGATAGATAATATTCTCCGCTTTTGCATTATCAATAAGTTCTGGTCGGTCATCCGGATGGGCAATGTCTATCAGGGCTTGAGCTCGCTGCCGAATCGTATATCCCTTCAGAGATGCTACGCCATGCTCTGAAACCACCATGTCTATCGATTCCCGCAAACTGAATTGATTAGGGAATTCTTCCACAGAGACTCGTATGTTTGGTTCCCCGTTTCGATTTCGGCTGGGGATAGCAAAAATTGTACGACCGCCTGCAGAAATTTCAGCTCCATGGAAAAAATCCAGCACTTCCGCCGGTCCGGTAGCAACATTTCCTTTACCTATCTGGAGTGCAATCCGACCGGTTAAATCTACTTTGCGGGCCGGGAGTACAGCCATAAACCGAGGATTACGACCAATCTGGCTCGGGTGGAATACTTTATCGATTCCTTGAAATTCAACTAAAGGGTTTTGGTCTAACCAGGACATAAGCTCGGGTGTTCCCAAAGCATAGGAAGCCAGAGACTTGCCCCGGTAGGTTTCTTTGTAACGATTGGTTACTGCGCCGCTTGTCACAAGATCCATGAGGGCATCAGTAAAGAAAGGTGAATGAATACCAAGATGTCGTTTATGGACCAGGTGACGTCCCAAAGCCTCATAAAGGGGACCGATGGAAAAGGCGATGCAGGTTCCATCTTCAATCAACGAGCTGACATTGGCCGCTATTTTATCAAATACTGGACTCACAAGCCAGCG
>JASJGP010000470.1:0-18733 GCA_033791485.1 Desulfobacterales bacterium
ACCTTGTCGGTTTCTCCATAAGGTTTTAGATTTTGTATGTACAATAAAAATAAAGTTATATTATGGCAAACAAAATATGTATTATTTTGTGAACACTAATAGACGGCAACGCCTCCTTAATCTATACTATCTACCACTCCGAAACTCCAAAAATAGAAAAGCCATCCCGATATAAGGTCGGGATGGCTTTGCCTGACATAACCTTGTTTTAGACGACGCGATAGCGCCAATTCTTTTATTTATTGGAGGCGGCAACCAGATTCGAACTGGTGAATAGCGGTTTTGCAGACCGCTGCCTTACCACTTGGCTATGCCGCCAAAGTGAAATCTTTGCAGATAAGCGCAGACTTCGAAACGCCACTTTTCGAAGTCTGCGCTTATCTGCACAATTTCTGCGTCAGGCTCAAATTTTAATCCTCGAAATACTCCATGTATTCCTGTGGTTAAAATTTTCGCCTTCCTTGAACTCGAACAAAAATTACCATTTTCCAAAGATTTCAAAAAATGGAGCGGGAAACGGGATTTGAACCCGCGACTTCGACCTTGGCAAGGTCGCACTCTACCACTGAGTTATTCCCGCTCAAGCGTTTTTATTTAAAGTTTTTAATAATTTTTGTCAATAAAAAAGCTTATATTTCAAGAAGCCTTCTGAATCTTACAAAATAGTCAACTCCAGACCAGACTGTAAATACCAGAGCGCCTATCAAAAAAACATATCCGATAGCGTGAAGATTAATTCCAAAATACTGATAATGAAATATCAATGGTATAATAGCTGCAATTTGAAAACCTGTCTTGTATTTTCCAAGCCAGGAGGCGGAAATATCTTCCCCCTTTTCAGCTATAATGTTTCTAAGTCCGGTAACGGCAAGTTCCCTGCCGATAATTATGCAGACTATCCATGCAGGTATCCAGTGAAGCGATGCCAGCATAATAAACGAACAGGAAACTAAAAGCTTGTCTGCAACCGGATCCATGACCTTCCCAAGATCAGTCACAAGTCCCCTTCGCCGTGCAAGGTAGCCATCAAGATAATCGGTAATTGCCGCAGCACTGAATATAATGGCCGCTAGAAAGGTACATAATCTGTTAGGGAACAGCAAAAGAATAACAATTACCGGCACAGCCATAATCCTGAAAAGAGTCAGGCTGTTCGGATGGCTTAACATTTTTTTTATTCCGCCTTTTGGTAACATTTTTTAGCCTTGAGGTCTTATTGCTTTTTCATTTTGTTCCAGTCATCCAGAAAGCTTTTAATTCCTTTGTCAGTTAAAGGATGCGCAGCCAGCTTCCCAAGGATATTAAAAGGTATGGTTGCAATATCAGCGCCCATCATTGCAGCATCGAGAACATGGAGCGGGTTTCGCACACTGGCCACAATTATTTGAGTATCATATCCATAGTTGCTGTAAATTTCAACAATCTGTTCCACAAGCAAAAGCCCCTCATGGGACAGATCATCTAGACGACCCACAAATGGGCTAACATAGGTCGCACCGGCTTTAGCCGCCATAAGGGCCTGCAAAGGTGAAAAAACCAAAGTTACATTTGTTTTTATTCCCTCGCCGGTAAGTGTGCGTGTCGCCTTCAGTCCATCTACGGTCATGGGAACTTTCACTACTATATTATCATGGATACCTGCAAGATGACGCGCCTCTTTAACCATGCCTTCGGCATCAATGCTTATTACTTCAGCACTTATGGGTCCATCTACAATTTCACAAATTTCCTTGATAACCTCTTCGAAATCACGACCTTCTTTAGAAATCAAAGACGGATTGGTTGTAACACCGTCAACCATTCCCATTTTGGCTGCTTCTTTTATTTCGTCGATGTTTGCCGTATCAATAAAAAATTTCATCTATAAAAACCTCCTGTGAAAATAGTTTCGGTTACATTTTAATAATTTTTATTTTTCATTCCTCACTTCAATAAACCTGTCCCTGCACTCCTTGCTGCAGAAATAGAGATCTTCGCCATCAGCTTTCAGGTGCACACCGTTTCTTTTAGGGAAATAAACCTGGCAAAAAGGATCTTTTATCATAACATCGTCAATTTCACCAGTTGTTTCCCCGGTTACCGTTTTCTCTTTTGATACATTTTGTAGCATCCAGGATTTTAAAGCCCTGTATGCAAGGTATGCAACTCCTATAATTATCAGTAATCGCATTTATACTCTTCTATCCCCTGTTCTTCATTATGCAGGCTGTCCAAGAGATATTTCATGTTCTTTTTTAAAACAGGATGAATAATTTCTGAGTCTATATCACAAACAGGCTTTAATACAAAGCGTCTTTTATGCATTCTTGGATGCGGAATGATCAATTTTTCTGAATTTATCACTTCATCATCAAATAAAATAATATCCAGATCCAGAATACGGGGTCCAAACCGTATTTCATCACGGATTCGACCGGCAGCTTGCTGAATCGACTTCAGCTTGTTTAAAAGCTCAAAAGGGTCTAACGAGGTTTCAATCTTTATTACGTAATTAATAAACCAGGCCTGATCCAGATAATCCACAGGATCAGTTTTGTAACAGGGCGACTGGGCTTTCAGTGTCACCGAGTCAGACCTTATTAGTGAATCAACACCCTTTTTGCAGTTTTCAAGTTTATTTTCAATGTTGGAACCAACGGAAATATAAGCAGCATGTCCTTTCATTTAAAAACCAATATTGCGGATTCTTTCAACAGCCTCCTTAAGCCTTTCCTTGTCGACCGTTAGCGTCATTCGAACATACCCCTCACCTGCTTTTCCGAATCCATTGCCCGGGGTGGCAACTATACCTGCTTTTAATAAAAGGTGGCTGGCAAATTCTGCTGATGTATAACCCTTTGGAACCTCAATCCAGGTATAGAAAGTTGCCTTCGGCTTCTCTACTGAAAGTCCAATACTGCAAAGCCCGTCAACAAGAATATCACGGCGCTTTGTATATTCTGTATTCATTTCATTAACACAGGTCTGGTCTTCTTCAAGGGCAGCTATTCCTGCAATTTGTACCGCCTGAAAGGCACCGGAATCGATATTACTTTTAACCTGGCTAAGAGCCTGAATAACCTCTGCCCTGCCCACTGCAAAGCCGATGCGCCAGCCTGTCATGTTGTATGTCTTTGAAAGTGAATGAAATTCTATACCAACATCCCCTGCCCCATCTGTTTCAAGGAAACTCTCAGGACGGTATCCGTCAAAAGCCAGTTCCGTATAAGCGGCATCGTGGCATACAATAATATTATTCGCCTGTGCAAAGGAAACAACTTTTTTAAAAAACTGCCCGTCCGCCACTGCTGATGTGGGGTTGTTGGGGTAATTGATAAACATCATTTTTGCTTTTTTAACAACATCTGCCGGCACAGCTTCAAGATCCGGCAGAAAATTATTCTCTTTTAAAAGGTCCATGAAATAGGTTTGTCCACCTGCAAATTTAACGCCGATGTCATATACAGGGTAGCCTGGACTTGTTACCAAACCTGTGTCTCCCGGATTGATAAAAGCCAGGGGAATATTAGCTATCCCCTCTTTTGACCCTATAAGCGTCACAACTTCTTTTACCGGATCAAGAACCACATTAAATCTTCTTTTGTACCATCGGGCAACAGCCTCGTTAAAACCACCCATACCGGTATAAGACGGATATTTATGATTTGCCGGATCATGTGCGGCTTTGTTCAAGGCTTCGATAATGTGCCCGGGAGTCGGCATATCCGGGTCACCAACACCAAGATCGATAATATCAATACCGCGTTTTTTTTCTTCTTCCTTTTGCCTGTCAATCTCTTTAAACAGGTATGGTGGAAGGCTGTTTATTCTGTCGGATTTTTCAATTTTCATCATAGCCTGTTTTCTCCACAAATACAGTTGTACCAAACTTGTGCTCATTTAAAAACGTATGGGCACTACCTATTTCCAAGCATCCTCTGACATCTCACCCTTGTAAATTATGCGCGCATCTCCTTCAAGATAAATATTATCAAACATGCCTTCTTTTTCTTCAAAATAAATCAAAAGCCACCCGCCGCTCTTTGTCCTGACAGATATGGGCGATTTTGTTTTTGTTTTATACGCATAGACCAGTGCACAGGCAACAGCACCTGTGCCGCAGGCAAGGGTTTCATCTTCAACACCACGTTCATAGGTTCGTATCGTTATTTTATCTTCTTTTACAGGACAGAAATAATTTACATTTGTTCCCGCAGGAGCGAACTTTTCATGATACCGGATCTTCGGGCCCTGTTTAACAACTTCTACATCATCTATATTATCCACAGGTATTATCACATGGGGCACACCTGTATTTATACTGCTGAGTGTTACAGGCCCGCCTTCCAGATCTATAGTAAAATCTACCTTAAGATCTTTAGAGTCCGTCAATTTTACTTTCACCAGGCCATTGTTAACCTGCGCCAAGACAATTCCTGCATCGGTTTCAAAGGACATTTCAGGTCCGGCGATTTTATTTATGTACGCAAATCGCGCTGCACATCGTGCACCATTACCGCACATTTCAGCCCTGCTTCCGTCGGAATTGAAAAAACGCCACTTAAAATCGATGTTATCAGCATTTTCAATCAGGATAAGTCCGTCTGCACCCACCGACACTTTTCTGCGACATACACTTGAAATAAAACCTGATAAATTCTTCGCTTCAACAACATTATCCCTGTTGTCAATAATGATAAAATCATTGCCGCTGCCGCTCATTTTATAAAAATTAATTTTTTTCATATGTTAATAAACGACGGTACCGACTCCCCCCTAACCAGATCTTCGTAATCCTGCCGCTGTGTTACCACGTGAAATCGATCATCCCTTACCATCACTTCAGCAACTTTAAGCCTGGAGCAGTAATTGGACGACATGGCAAAACCGTAGGCTCCTGCACTCATAACCGCAATAATGTCACCGTTTTTTACATCAGGAACCATCCGATCCGCAGCAAGAAAATCACTGCTTTCACAAATAGGCCCGACAATATCAGCTTTTACAAACTCATTGCCGGATTTTACAACCGGCCAAATGGCATGGAATGCGTCATACAGAGCTGGGCGTAAAAGATCATTCATCCCTGCATCAACAACAATAAACTTTTTAACACTGCTCGATTTTCTGAACAAAGCCTTCGTAACCAGAATGCCGGCATTTCCCACAATAACCCTGCCGGGCTCAAGGATAAGTTGGAGTTCTGTCTCTTTTAGCAACTCAACAATAACCTTTGCATATTCATTAAGCTGTGGTGGAGACTCATCATCATATGTAATCCCAAGACCCCCGCCCATATCAAGATATTTTATTTTGATACCTATTTTTTTCAGCTCAGTGACCAAAGACTTCAAACTTTTTAATGCATCTTTAAAAGGCTGAACCTGCGTAATCTGTGAACCGATATGGCAGTCAATCCCGATAATTTCAATGTTTTCCAGCGCTCTTGCAGCCTTATACCCTTCAATTGCAGACTTAGTATCAATGCCGAACTTGTTCTTTTTAAGGCCCGTTGAGATATAAGGATGTGTCTGCGCGTCAACATCGGGATTCACTCGAATGGCAACAGGGGCTCGCTTTTTCAAAAGCCCTGCACGCTCATTTATAAGGTCAAGCTCTTCAAGGGACTCAACGTTAAACATTAAAATGCCCGACTCAAGGGCATAGTCGATCTCGTCAATTCGTTTTCCTACACCGGAATAAACAATCCTTTCAGGTGAAATACCGGCCTTGAGCCCGCGGTACAGTTCACCGCCTGAAACAATGTCCAGTCCGCTTCCGAGGCTTTTTAGCAATGTTAAAACAGCATGGTTTGAATTTGCTTTTGCACTGTAACAGACAAGCCGTTTTATTCCCTCAAATGCATTGTCAAATGCAAGAAAATGCCGTTTCAAAGTAGCGTAGCTGTATATATAAAATGGAGTGCCCACCTCTTTAGCTATTTTTTTAATCGGCACATCTTCACAGTACAGTTCACTTTGGTGATAGGTAAAATGATGCATGATTTTATAGTATTTATAAATTAGAAATTAAAGTTAATATAATTGGAATCCCCGCTTTGAGCCCCGCTTTTTGTATAAAGCACGACTTTATACGTATATACAAAGCCTTTTACGATTTCTTCACGGTATTGAATTTTCTTATTTTCATAACCGGGTACATCGGTGGTAATGTCCACAGGAATATCTGACACCTTCTGAAACAGCTTTGGACAGTTTTTGCATGGAGAATCTGAAATCGGCCTTTTGTATCTATATACAATGAATCCATCAGAAGCTGTTGTTACTTTCTCTATTTCTTTTGGGATCGTCCAGGTCAGCGTTAGTATGTCACCATCAATGCTGTATTTTAAATCACTGACAGCCGGAACCGGCTTCTGGCTGAGAGGGACAGGCGGACCTTTTTTACCACATCCGGGCAAAAGAAAAATAAGAATGATTATTGCTGGAATCAGACTTTTCAAGTCGATAACCTTTGTATCTCTTTTTCCAAATTCTTTTTAGCTTTTTTTATAGCTGCCTTTACGTTCTCTGCTGCTGTTCCGCCGGCGGATTTTCTCCGATTAATCATTTCTTGTGTGTCCAGAAATTTAAAGATGTCCTCTTTAATTACGGATGAAAAGGATTGCAACTCTTTTATTGACAGTTCGTGAAGCTCCTTTTTCTTATCAAGAGCATACCTTACTGCCTTACCTGCACAGGCGTGTGCTTCTCTAAAGGGCATCCCCCTGACAGCAAGATAATCGGCCATGTCCGTTGCATTTAAAAAACCTTCGGATGCAGCCTTCTCCATTACTTCCCTGTTTATTTTCAGTTCAGGAAGCATTTTTATATAAATATTTATGCAGGCTTTTAAAATATCAACTGCGTCGAACAATACTACTTTATCCTCCTGCATGTCGCGGTTATATGAAAGCGGCAGGGACTTCATCATTGATAACATGGCCATAAGGTCTCCAAATACCCGGCCTGTTTTGCCGCGAACCAGTTCAGGCACGTCAGGGTTTTTCTTCTGAGGCATAATGCTGCTGCCCGTTGCAAACGAGTCGGAAAGTTCTATAAAACCGAACTCAGCTGAAGACCACAGAATCAACTCTTCCGACAAACGGCTAAAATGAACCATGCAAATGCTTGCAGATGATAAAAACTCAATAACAAAATCACGGTCCGAAACAGCATCTATGCTGTTTGCCGACACTTTTGGGAAATTAAGAAGTCCGGCTGTATATCCCCTGTCAATGGGATATGTTGTACCTGCCAGTGCAGCACTCCCTAAGGGCATCACGTTTATACGTTTCAAACAATCATCAAATCTCTCCGTGTCCCGTGAAAACATCTCATAATATGCCATTAAGTGGTGGGATAAAAGAACCGGTTGCGCCCGCTGCAAATGTGTATATCCCGGCAATATTACATCCAGGTTTGTTTCTGCAAGTTCTACTATTATTTTGCTAAGCTCAGTTATGATTTTTATTATACCCAGAGTCTCTTGTCTTAAATACATGCGGATATCAAGTGCTACCTGGTCGTTTCTGCTCCTTGCCGTGTGCAGCTTTAATGCCGCCTTCCCTACCTTTTGCACAAGGGCGGTTTCGATATGCATATGGATATCTTCCATGCTGTCGTTGAATTTAAACTTTCCTTTTTCTATTTCCTCTTTTATAGCATCGAGTCCTTTGATTAATACCGATGCATCTTCCTTTGTAATAATCGATTTTTCTGCAAGCATCCTGCAGTGGGCTATGCTTCCTTCGATATCACAGGAATACAACCGTTTATCTATATCAATCGAAGATGTAAACGCTTCCACGCTCGGGTCTGTCTTGTCGGAAAATCTACCGCCCCATGTTTTGTCGGACATTTATAACCTCTATTTATTGATTGGTAAGCTTCCCAGCCTTTATTCATTAATCATTTTTTGAATTCGCAGTCTCAGCGCATTAAGCCTGATAAAACCTTCGGCATCTTTATGGCTGTAAACATCGTCATCTTCAAAAGTAGCAAAGTCTTTACTGTAGAGTGATTCTTCAGATTTACGCCCAAGTACGATGCAATTGCCCTTATACAATTTAAGGCGTACAACGCCGGAGACATTTTTCTGTGTCAGATCTATCATGCTCTGAATTATTTTCATTTCCGGAGAAAACCAAAACCCATTATACACAAGCTCTGCATATTTTGGTATCATAGAATCCCGAAGGTGCATAACCTCTCTGTCCATAGTAATCGTCTCAATGTTCATATGCGCAACCCGCAAAATAGTGCCCCCAGGTGTTTCATATACTCCTCGAGATTTCATTCCGACAAAACGGTTTTCTACAATATCTATCCTGCCGATACCGTTTCGCCCACCAAGCATGTTAAGCCGCTTTAAGAGATTTGCCGGTGACAGTTCCTCATCATTTATTGCCACAGGATCACCCTGGTTAAAGCTGATCTCTATAATTTCCGGCTCATCCGGAGCCTCCATAGGGGAAACCGAAAGAGTAAATATATCATCCGGCGGTTTTACCCAGGGATCTTCAAGAACACCGCCTTCATAACTTATGTGCAATAGATTCCCGTCAGTACTGTATGGCTTTTTGTGTGTGGTTGGTACTTCTATGCCATGATCCTTTGCAAAATCCATCAGGGCTGTGCGGGAATTCAGATCCCACTCGCGCCATGGCGCAATAATGCGAATATGCGGGTCCAAAGCAAGATAGCCAAGTTCAAATCTCACCTGGTCATTACCCTTACCTGTAGCCCCGTGGCTTACTGCGTCCGCCCCTTCAATTTTCGCAATCTCAATCTGACGCTTTGCTATAAGGGGACGGGCAAGAGACGTACCTAAAAGATACTGACCTTCATATATTGCATTTGCACGAAATGCCGGAAAAACATAATCCTTAACAAATGTTTCTTTAAGATCATCTATATAAGCTTTTGTTGCCCCGGTTTTTAAGGCATTTCCTTCTATATGGGATAAATCATCTTCCTGGCCAATATCAGCGGAAAAAGTTACGACATCACATTCGTATTTTTCGATAAGCCATTTTAAAATAACAGATGTATCAAGTCCTCCTGAATAGGCCAGTACTACTTTATTTACTTTATCAGTCACGGTTTTACTCCTGTGTTTTATGAATCTTCTTGTACAATTTATGTTTCAACTTATTGCGATTTTGCCAATATTTGATCGAGGCATTTTACCAGCGCATCTATATCATCTTTTTCTATGATAAGGGGGGGGATAAACCGCAAAATGTTATCCTGGATACAGTTTATCAGGAAACCTTTTTCCATGCATTCTTTAACAATCGCTCCTCCGTCGATCTTCAGCTTCATCCCTAAAAGAAGTCCTATACCCCTGACATCCTCAATAACTTCGTGTCTTTTTTTCAGCCACAAGAGCCTTTCTTTGAAATAATCGCCTGTCTTGCTGCAATGTTCAACAATCTTTTCCCTTTCGATTACTTTTAGCACTTCAAGTGATGCTGCTGTAATAACCGGAGTACCACCGAACGTGGAAGCATGTGCCCCTGGTCCAAATGCGGAAGCTATATTTTCCTTTGCAAGCATGGCCCCAATCGGCAACCCGTTTGCAAGGGCTTTGGCAAGGGTCATAATATCCGGCTCTACCCCGAAATGTTCATAGGCAAAGAGCTTGCCGGTTCTTCCGATTCCGGTTTGTATCTCATCAAAAATTAAAAGTACACCGGCTTCATCACAAATTTTTCTTACTGTTTTCAGGTACCCTGAATCAGGACAGCGAACCCCGCCTTCACCTTGAACAGGTTCTAATAAAACAGCGCACGTGGATGACCCGATTTTGCTTTCCACGGCTTTTGCATCATTAAACTCTACAAAATCAAAACCACCAAGAACGGGTTCAAAACCTTTTCTTATTTTTTCCTGACCTGTAGCTGACAGGGTGGCCATTGTCCTGCCATGAAAAGATTTTTCCATGGCAATAATTCGATATCGCTCTTTATCGCCTTTTTCATTAAAATACTTCCTGGCCAGTTTGATTGCAGCTTCATTTGCTTCAGCCCCGCTGTTGCAGAAAAATACTTTGTCGGCAAAACTGTTTTCGACCAGCCAGGATGCAAGCTCTATCTGCGGAAGAGTATAATACAGGTTCGATACATGAAACAAAATATCCGCCTGCGCTGAAAGTGCTTTTGCAACTAATGGATGGGCATGGCCAAGGTTACAAACAGCGATTCCTGCAACAAAATCTGTGTAACTCCGCCCTTTGGTGTCCCAGAGCCTGCAACCTTTTCCTCTTTCTATTACGATGGGAAACCTTTTATAAGTTCCTACAATGTCTCTATCCGCTTTTTTTATTATTTCGCTGCTCATATTATTACTTCCGTTCCTATTCCTTTATCAGTAAATAGCTCCAGTAATAAGGCATGACGTTTTGTACCATTTATTATGGGAACTTTTTTAACTCCGCTTTTCAGGGCATGAAGTGCGAACTCTATCTTCGGTATCATGCCTCCTGAAATACTTTTTTCACTAATCATTTTCTTTACGGACTGTGCATCTATGGAAGATATCAAAGACCCGTTACCGTCAAGAACCCCATCAACATCAGTAAGAAAAATCAGGCGTCCTGCTGAAAGTGCCATTGCTACCCTGCCTGCCACATGATCTGCATTTATATTATAGGTTTCCCCTGAATCCCCTGTTCCAACAGGTGCAATAATAGGAATAAAACCTTTGCCGGTCAGTGTATTAATAATATCAGTATTAATATGTGTTACCTCACCTACCAGTCCGGGATCAATTATCTCAGGCGGCTTGTCAACATCTTCCTGGTTTACGATATGGAGCTTTTTTGCCTGAATAAGGTTTCCATCTTTGCCTGACAACCCAACAGCTATACCTCCCTGCTGATTAATCTGTGCAACAATAGCCTTGTTTACCTTGCCGCCCAGGACCATCTCCACCACGTCCATTGTCTGCTCATCCGTAAATCTCATTCCTTTAACAAATCTGGAAGTTATCCCCATCTGTTCGAGGACAGAGTTGATCTGTGGGCCACCGCCATGGACAACCACCGGGTTCAACCCTATGAATTTTAACAGAGTAACATCCCTGGCAAAATCTTCCTTTAAGTTCTCATCCACCATGGCATGTCCACCGTATTTGATTACAATAGTCATGCCTGAAAAACGCCGAATATAGGGAAGCGCTTCTATTAGTATGTCTGCAACGTTTTGATTCATTTTACAATATATACCTGCTCAAATCTTCGTTATCCTTGATATCCTTTAATTTCTCTTCAACGTGTTTTCTGTCAATTACTTTTCTTTTTTCTTTCATGTCAGGTGCATCAAAAAGAATATCTTCAAGAAGACATTCCATAATTGTGTGGAGTCTCCTTGCTCCTATATTTTCAGTCAGATTATTAACTTCTTCTGCAATCCTTGCAATCTCTTCAACCGAATCATCTTCAAATACAACATCAACCCCTTCGGTCCTTAAAAGCTCAATATATTGAAGGAGCAGAGCATTTTTAGGTTCAGTGAGTATCTTTACGAATTCTTTATATCCAAGGGAATCGAGTTCAACTCTTATGGGAAATCGGCCCTGAAGCTCCGGGATTAAATCCGACGGCTTGACTGTATGAAATGCACCGGAAGCAATAAAAAGTATATGATCCGTCTTGACCGGGCCATACTTGGTTGTTACAGTACTTCCTTCTACGATTGGAAGAAGATCTCTTTGAACACCTTCCCTTGAAACATCAGGACCGTGCCCGCTGTTCCTTCCTGCAATCTTGTCAATCTCGTCAAGGAAGATAATACCGGACTGCTCAACTTTTTTAATTGCATTTTTCACAATCTTTTCCATATCCACGAGATTCTGTGATTCCTCCTGAGCCAGGATTGCCAAACCTTCCGATACTTTTACTTTCCGCCTTTTCGAACTTTTTGGCAAAATACCACCTAACATATCTTTAAAGTTTATCCCCATCTCTTCCATACCTACGTTCGAAAAGATTTCCACCATAGGCATACTTCGGTCTTCAACCTCCAGGTCAACATACCGATTGTCCAGCTTCCCTTCATGAAGCATTTTGCGAAGCTTTTCCCTTGTAGAGGATGATACGCCGGCTTTGGGTTGTGCTATCTCAAGCTGAACATTAGTGATATCTTCATCTTTTTTAGTTTCCTGGTTTCCTGATTTTGGAAGAAGAAGATCCAGCATCCTTTCTTCGGCAATCTTTGCTGCCTTACCCTTTACGGCCTCCCCTTCTCTTACTTTTCCTGTAGTTACCGTAAGTTCAAGAAGATCCCTTATCATTGATTCAACATCACGCCCTACATATCCCACTTCAGTAAACTTGGAAGCCTCAACCTTGCTGAAAGGAGAATCAGTTAACTTTGACAGGCGCCTTGCTATCTCCGTCTTCCCCACGCCCGTGGGGCCCATAAGTATTATATTTTTAGGCGCTATCTCATCACGAAGCTCCTTTGGAACCTGCTGCCTGCGCCAGCGGTTTCTCAAAGCTATCGCAACAGAACGTTTCGCCTTATCCTGACCGATTATATACTTATCAAGCTCTATAACAATTTCTGATGGTTTAAGATTACTACTCATATTTTTTACCTAACCGTGATTTATGCCGACTTTACCGGCACAAGTTGTGAAAATTAAAACCACAAATCTACATTTCTTCTATAGTTACATCAGTATTCGTAAATACACAAATGGAGGCTGCTATCTTCATAGCTTCTTGAACAATACTACTTGCATCCATATCAGTATGTTTTATTAGAGCCCATGCAGCGGACTGAGCACTAACACCGCCTGAGCCTATTCCGATAATCCCTTCATCAGGTTCAATCACATCACCATTTCCTGAGATAAGGTAAATTTTGGCCTCATCCATGGCAATCATAATTGCTTCAAGGCGCCTTAGATACTTATCTGTTCGCCAGTCCCTGGCCAGTTCCACAGCGCTGCGAGTCAAATTGCCGTTATATCGCTCAAGCTTGGCTTCCAAGCGTTCAGAAAGATTTAATGCGTCTGCTGTGGCACCTGCAAATCCTACGATGATCTTATCGTTGTAAATCCTTCTTACCTTTTTTGCCTTATGCTTTATTATATTATTATTCATTGTAACCTGACCGTCACCGGCGACCGCCGCTTTGCCTTTGTGCCTTACTGCCAGTATTGTTGTCCCATGAAATTTCATAGTGAATCGATCTCCGCAATAGCATTAATGTTTGATGTTTATTTTTTGCTGCCTTCTGACTTTGTGCCTTCTGCCTTTTTTTAGTTACTACTTCCTCGGATGTGCCTTATCGTATGTTTCCATGAGCTTGTCTATACTAACATGCGTGTATTTCTGTGTTGTAGATAAGCTTTTATGACCCAGAAGTTCCTGAATTACCCTTAGATCAGCCCCTGCATCAAGCATGTGGGTAGCAAAAGAATGTCGGAGGCCATGGGGTGAAACAGGTGTTTGCATGCCACATTCTCTAACCAGTTTATCAAGAATCCGTGCAATCGAACGTGTTGTCAGGCGACCGTTATTTTTATTTAAAAAGAGCGGGCCGTTTTTGTCAAATCGTGTGTCGGATTCAGTTTCCAATTTATTTCTATAATTTTTTATCGCATCTATCGCTTTTTGGCCGATAGGCACGATCCGTTGTTTGTTTCCTTTTCCGAGAACACGAATCACATGTGATGCAGCATCAACATCAAAAAGATTTAAACCGGCGAGTTCCGAAACACGTATCCCGCAAGAATAAATTGTCTCAAAAATTGCTCGGTTCCTCAGCCCAAGCAAACTGTCATCTTTAATGGAATCAAGCAGCCTGAACATTTCATCAACAGTAAGATAGGCAGGAATTGCTTTTCCCTGTTTTGGTGTAAGAATCGAATCTGCCGGACTGTCGGTAATATAACCGTATTTTACAATATGCCTGAAAAAAGAGCGAACTGCGGAAAGTTTGCGCGCTATAGTGGTCTTTTTGTTGGTTTTATGCAGAACCCCCAAATACCCTCTTATTGTAAGGCTATCTACTTTATCTATCCTGAAAGCGGCCCTGCCCTTTTCAATCTTGCACCCTGTTGGCTTACTGCCTGAGATTATGGATACAAACTCCTCTAAATCATGCCTGTATGCACGGCAAGTATTCGTTGAATATCCCTTTTCAGAGGACAGGGATTCTATAAATGAGCTGATAAGACTCTCTGATGGAAGCCTGTTTTTCAAAACCCATCCCTCTAAAACTCAATCATAGATTCCAGTTCGCTCCATGTGCCAACCTCAAGGAAAGGATGACCACCTCTGTTCCAGGGCTGCTTGAACAGAACAGGATTAATGCCGGCATCTTTTAATAAAAAACATGTTTCAAGCCTGTCTTCGACAAAACAGGAATAACCTTTGCTTAAAAGTACATCCGCCTTATCTTCAAAACTTCCGGTTGGAACGACATCGATTATTTCCGGCCCAAAAGGCAGCATTTTCAATATCCAATCATGTATAGGACCAAGGTATGGCCTGGCGGTAACAAACAACAGCGGACCGTGGTTTCTGCCAATCCTGGACAGAACTTCCACTGCACCATCTATGGGTTTTAGTTCTGCCGCATAGCCTCCGTCCATTACGCGTATTATGATTTCATTTAGCGTTTTTGTATCGATATCGAGACATTCTTCCAAAATATAACTGGTAATATCTTCATACTTTACACTGTTTATGTTATATTCATCGCGTGCTATATCAAGAAACAACGTCATGGTGTCGGCAAAGACACCGTCGATATCAAATGCTAACGATTTCGGATCGATCATCTTTTCTATGCCGCCTTGCGTGATTTTTTCTTTAACCTTGAAATGCGCCGCCTGTAAATGGTGGCCATTTTTTTATCTTTTGCCTCAAGCGCAGCTTTTCTTCCAGCCTTAAAAGACCGAATCTTTTTCTTTATATCCTTAACTAATATACCTTTTATCTTTTTTGGAGTCTCTGCTGTCTTTTCTGGAGCCTCCGCTTTCTTCTTCGGAGCCTCTGCTTTTTCCTTTGGAGCCTCTGCTTTCTCCTTCGGAGCCTTTGCTTTCTCCTTCGGAGCCTCTGCTTTCTCCTTCGGAGCCTCTGCTTTTTCCTTCGGAGCCTCTACTTTCTCCTTCGGAGCCTCTGCTTTTTCCTTCGGAGCCTCTGCTTTTTCCTTTGGAGCCTCTGCTTTTTCCTTTGGAGTCTCTACTTTCTCCTTCGGAGCCTCTGCTTTTTCCTTTGGAGTCTCTACTTTCTCCTTCGGAGTCTCTACTTTCTCCTTCGGAGCCTCTGCTTTTTCCTTTGGAGTCTCTACTTTTTCCTTTGGAGCCTCTGCTTTCTCTTTTGGAGTCTCTGTTTTTTCTTTTGGAGCCTCTGCTTTCTCTTTTGGAGCCTCTGCTTTCTCTTTTGGAGTCTCTACTTTTTCCTTTGGAGTCTCTGCGATTCCTTTTACCTTGTTTACAGCATCAATCAATTCAGCTTTATTCATTCCGTGTACCCCGGTAATGTCAGGTATCTCTTTTGCAATTTCTCTTAGTTCCTTTACCGTCATTTTATCTAAAGCTTTTTCTTTCGTTTCCTTTTCAGCCATGAATTATAAATCTCCTTTCCTTCTCTTTGCAAAGTTATCTTTGCAGAAAAGCACGAGCGGGGGCGTTAAAGCCCCCGACTCCTAACAGTTAAAAATCAATATTTTCGTTAAAGTAATATTGCGATAAAACTTTATCTTATAGACTATTTTTTTTTAGTATGTCAATATCTAAAGGCAACCAAGCTTACAAATTCTTATTCTTTGTTCTTTTTGCCCATACCCTCTAAAAGCGGTCTGAAAAGATCCATGGGGAACGGAAAAATGGTTGTTGTATTCTGTTCAGCGGACATTTCACGCATTGTCTGTAGGTATCTTAGTTGAAGGGCAATCGGATGATCGCGGATAACCCCTGCCGCTTCGGCAAGTTTTGCCGCTGCCTGGAATTCTCCTTCTGCATTAATCACTTTGGCACGGCGTTCTCTCTCCGCCTCTGCCTGCTTTGCCATTGACCTTTGCATTTCCTGTGGAAGATCAATATGCTTGAGCTCAACGGTTGCAACCTTTATCCCCCACGGATCAGTATGGGTATCAAGTATTCCCTGAAGCTCGGCATTAATCTTTTCTCTATCAGAGAGAAGCTCGTCCAGTTCTGCCTGGCCGCAAACGCTCCGTAAAGTTGTCTGGGCGAGCTGTGACATGGCATAATTATAGTTTTCCACCTCAACGATGGCCTTAACCGGATCAATCACCCTGAAATATATAACGGCATTCACCTTTACTGAAACGTTGTCCCTGGTAATCACATCCTGCGGATCCACATCCATGACAACCAGGCGCAAACTGACTTTTACCATTTTATCAACTATCGGAATCAGTATGATCAATCCCGGCCCTTTTGAAGCGATAACGCGTCCCAGTCGGAATATAACACCGCGTTCATACTCATTTAGTATGCGGATTGCTGCGGAAAGGAAAAAAATAACCAGAACGACTATTGCAATAATCGGATAAAGCGACATAATAACCTCCTTTAAGTGGTTAAAGTGGTTGAGTGGTTAACCGGCTCAACTTCCAAAACGAGATTAACCACATTTACTACCCGTACTTTTTCACCTTTCTCGATCTCAATTTTGGATATAGCATTCCAAAGCTCGCCATGAACGAAAACTTTACCTTCTGGTTTAACAGCTTGCTTTACGATGCCTATTTCCCCCACAAGGCCTGCTATCCCAGTTTTTGGTTTTGATGTCTGCGACTTAAAGACCAGGGCTGCTACAGCAACAAAAAATCCTGAAACGATCACCAGTGTCGGTATCAGTACTTGCAACGACAAATTCACCTCCGGAGTATTCCCTTTAAACAGCATAAGAGAACCGAGTAAAAGCGACACAATTCCTGCAATGCTTAGCAGTCCGTAACTTGTAATCTTCATTTCCATTATGAAAAAAATGATGGCCATGATGATAAGGAGAATACCGGCATAATTAACGGGCAGGGTCTGCATTGCAAAAAATGCTAAAATAATCGCAATCCCTCCGACTACCCCCGGAAAAATTGCTCCCGGATGGGAAAGCTCAAAATACAGACCGGCAAGTCCGATCATCATAAGAATATATGCAATATTTGGATCGCTTATTGTCTTTAAAATCTTCGTCCTTAAGTTTTCTTTCAATATCTTTTTTACCGGATTGTCGAGCTTTAAAACTCCTTTGTCCTCAATTTTCCTGCCGTTTATCTGTTTGATTAAATCATCGGTATTTTTTGCAATAAGATCTATTATATTCTCTTTTAAAGCTTCCGATTCCGTCACGGACACGCTCTCGCGCACGGCCTTTTCAGCCCACTCAACATTCCTTCCCCTTTTTTGGGCAATACTTTTTACATGGGCCACCATGTCGTTCGTCACCTTCTCAGACATAGTCTTTTCTATTTTTTTGCCCCCTGCAGCCACCGGATGGGCAGCCCCGATATTCGTTCCTGGTGACATGGCAGCTATGTCTGCCGCCATTGTAATCATTACGCCTGCTGACGCCGCCCTCGCTCCGCTGGGTGAGACGTACACCACAACAGGCACCTTGCTTGCAAAAATTCCCTTGACAATACTGCGCATAGATTCGGCCAGCCCGCCTGGAGTGTCAAGTTCTATGATAATACACGCTGCATCGGCATCAGAGGCCTTTTTAATCCCCGATATGATAAATTCAGCCACACCCGGACCGATTGCATCAGAAATCTTTATAATATAGATCTCATTTTTATCTGCAAAAACATTTGAATAAAAAACAACGGTAAAAAGCAACAGGACTGAAATAATAATTTTAATATGTAGAGTTTTCATTCCATCTCCTTCACCAGCATCTTCATATCTTCCCATACGTCACGCTTTTTATTCGCATTTCTAAGAAGATAAGCAGGATGATATGTTGGCATAACTTTTATTCCCATATAATCATGAAAATGTCCCCTGAGCCTGGAAATGGGCTGCTTTGTCTCTAAAAGCGTTTGAGCAGCAAAGGTTCCAAGGGCACAGATAAAATCCGGTTTTATAACTGAAAGCTGGCGTTTGAGAAATGGATAGCATGTCTTTATCTCGTCAGGCATGGGATTCCTGTTTCCGGGCGGGCGGCATTTTATTATGTTGCAGATATAAACCTTTTCCCGGTTTAAATTAATGGCCTCGATAATTTTTGTAAGAAGCTTGCCCGCAGCACCTACAAACGGTTCCCCACTTTTATCCTCTTCATAACCTGGCCCTTCGCCTACAAAAACCAGCCGCGCCTTTGGATCGCCTGCACCAAAAACAATGCTTGTCCGCTTTTCAGAAAGGGCGCATCTTTTACAGTTACCGATTTCGGTGCGGATAGATTCCAGTGTTTCATCGGCGATTGTCACGGTGGTCTCCCATTTTTCTAATGTATCAAGGCTCTTTGCAGAACAATCAACGCCCTTGCAACCCAATCCTTCCATATACTTAAGGGTATTGCCTATTTCTTCAACAATATCATTTACAGCCTGTTTTCTGTTCATAACTATAGTTTCGCGCCCTCTATTCAGCTGAAAGTCACTGCCTGATTGCGCGTAAGATATAAGATCAGATGTGAATCAACTTTCTATCAATTAATATTTCGTTGTAGACAAGAGGTGCGAAACTGGAGCCATAACCAAATTTTCCGCAGCTTATCATCCCATCCGTTCAACAATACGATCTAAAAGCAAGTGTGCAACCTC
>JASJGP010000471.1:0-18582 GCA_033791485.1 Desulfobacterales bacterium
TATCCGGTGGTTCAATTTTACTTTTTTCAGGGGTATAACGGGCCTGCGTTTCACAAAGCTCTTTTCCTTGAATAGGTCCTGTTTCTTGCCTTAGCGTGTTGAGTTTATCTATCAGTTCATCAATGGTCAGAGCCGGTTTGATCTGAAACATTTTGACAAATGCCATTTCAAGAGCGATCTTCGGTTGCGCTGAAAATCTTATTGTTGTTTCCTCATTAAAGAGGATATTAAAAAGCTGGTTTAAATAAGCTTCGGAAATATCTTTTACCTGATTTTTCATCAGGTCAATCTCGTGGGCAGGAAGATCGACCAGTTTGCTAATTTTATTTCCCATTTTAACGACCAGCAGATTTCTGAAATGTTCCACGAGATCCGAATAGAGCTTTTTCATGTCGTGGCCATGGACATAAATATCATCAAGGATATCAAGAATAGCAGAAACATTTCCGCTTATAATGGCTGAGGAAATGGCAAAAAGATTTTTACGGTCTATAACACCAAGAATATCAACTATCCGGTCGTTTGTAATAGTTCCTTCAAGACAGGCCATAACCTGATCAAGAAGACTGAGGGCGTCTCTCATGCTTCCGTCGGCTTCACGGGCAATAAGTTCCAGGCTTTCATTTTTAATATCAATTCCTTCTTTAGAGCAAAGAGTCGACATGTGTTTTGAAATAGATTCCAGGCTTATCCGCCTGAAATCATGCTTCTGACAGCGTGAAAGGATAGTTATTGGAATCTTGTTAGGTTCGGTAGTGGCAAAGATAAACATGACATGGGAAGGTGGCTCTTCAAGGGTTTTTAGAAGAGCATTAAAAGCCGATTTGCTGAGCATATGCACTTCATCTATTATATATATCTTATAGAGACTGTGTGCAGGCATATACCTGACATTTTCACGCAGTTCCCTTATTTGATCAACGCTGTTGTTCGAGGCACCGTCAATTTCATAAACGTCCACAGCTCTTCCCGAGGTAATTTCCTTGCAGGATCTGCATTCATTACAAGGAATCGGCGCTGGGCCTTTTTTACAATTCATGGTCTTTGCAAGTATGCGGGCCACTGTTGTCTTACCTGTACCCCTTGGACCTGAAAACAGGATTGCATGGGCGACCCGGTCTGAGGAAATTGCATTGGCCAGGGTGCGGGTAATATGATCCTGCCCAATAACCTCTTCAAATGTTTGTGGACGGTATTTGCGTGCAAGGACTAGATAGGACATATTTTAAAACCAAAAGAATTATGGCGGAGAGAGAGGGATTCGAACCCTCGGTGCCGCTTTTGGCAACACACACGATTTCCAGTCGTGCTCCTTCAACCAGCTCGGACATCTCTCCGTGAACAGTAGTTAAGTTGTTTAGTGGTTACCTGGCGGAGAGGGTGGGATTCGAACCCACGATCCCGTTTCTAACGGAATACCGCTTTTCGAGAGCGGGGCCTTCAGCCACTCGGCAACCTCTCCGGCGTTTTAAACATTTTTTAAAGATGCTTTCAATATAATTTTTTATTAAAGCCTGTCAATAATCTTCTGGAATCTTCTCAGAGTAAACGTATTTGGAAAAATAAAACTGGATTAAGGCGAAAACATTTCTTCCACTTCTTGTGTATAGTCGCCCTTTTCGTCATAGATTATAAGTGGCGGGCCAATTTTTACACCCGGACGGCCACCTTTTATTCCTTCCACCAGGACCAGTTTGGCTTCTGTTTTAATGTCTGAGTGAATCATGCGAAGAAATTTCGGTTCAATGCCGGCAGATCGCAGATGAGTCAGCAGGTCGGTTATGCGTTCGGCTGAGTAAATGGTAACGAAACTTCCTGCGGTTCGCAAAACGCGGCGAACTGTTGCTGTAATATCATCAAGAGAGACCTTGATTTCATGTCTTGCCACTGCGCGTTGCATATCAGGATTTATTCTTCCGGATTTTGCTTTCCAGTATGGGGGATTGCTTACAACCAGATCTACAGGACCTGAAAGCATATCATTTTTCAGTTCTTTCATATCTTTGTAAAGAATGGTTATGATGCCGCCCATGTGATTTTCTTCAACATTGGAGACGGCAATGTCGGCAAGTTCTTTTTGCACTTCGATACCGAAAATTTTCAGATTCGGCTCTCGATATGCCAGTATAAGGGAAACAATGCCGCAACCTGTTCCCAGGTCAAGCACCTTATCTCCAGGACGGAGTTTGGCATAACAGGCCAGCAAAATCGAATCGATGGAAAAGCGGTAGCCGGAGCGATCCTGTTTAACCTTGATTCGACCATTTAAAAATGTATCTGGAGTTTTAGATTTCATAGCTCCTAACCAGGACAAACCGGAAAAACTGAGCGCTTCGCTTAAAGAGCACTACCTTCGAGGAGCGCTTCGCTAAAAGAGCGCTTTGCTTTAAGCCTTAAATCCGCCGCATGCGGATACTCCTCAAGGCCGAAGGCCGCTCTTTAAAGCCCAGCAGGGCTGCTCCTCAAGTCACGAGGTGACACTCTTCTTGGCCTCCAAACTTTCCAGCCTACAAAGTTCCTATTTTAAACTTTATTTCTTCAACCAGGTTCTCCCCTGAAACTGAGTTAATGTTATCAACAATGCCCTTTTCAAGAAAACGAAGCTCATGAATCCATGTTGAACTTGTAACATGTACAAGCAGGACCTTTCCTTTAAAGGCAGCAGGTTGGGCGTTTTCCGCAATAGTTTTTCCTACAGCATCATTCCAAAAGCTCCACACACGGGAAAGTCCTGAGTCTGATTCCTGACGATAAGTGGTTAATATATTATCAAGAACAGAGCTTATATGAACAGATTCTTTTAGTTGCTTTCTTTTTTTCTTCATAGATGAATATGCAAGTTTCGTAAAAAGTAAAAAACCATTTTTTACGAACCGTTTTTAAGCTTTAGGATTTAAGTTTTAAGTCTCTGTTAAAACGGATAATATCATTAACATAAAACATAAAACTTAACACCTAAAACCTGATGAATTCAAATTTTTACAAATTCATCAATATTGACGAGGCCATAAACAGTATATACAGCGTTTTTGCTTATTATTGCAAGTAATAGCTAAAAATCTTAGTGGTTTTTCCTTTTTACTTGACTTGGATGATTGAGTCGATTATCAATAAAATTTTAGAAAAGAGTTCTGGTTGACACGCTCCGACAGAGACGGGGCTGTTTTTATTTATAATATATAAACTTAAGGTAAAATACTATGGCTTGGGATTGGGAAAAACTAAAACAGCAACAGAGGCAGACAGGAGGGGGCGGTCTTCCACCCCAAATGGATGATATAATTAAAAAATTCAAAGGGTTCAAACTGCCCGGCGGACCGATAATAATTATCATCATTATTATTTTATTTTTCGGTACCTCAACATTTTACACAGTTAAACAAGATGAGGTGGGAGTTGTCCAGCGATTCGGGAAATATGTACGTACCACCCAGCCGGGTCTTAACTTTAAGCTTCCTGCAGGAGTAGAAAAGGTAACAAAGGTCAATGTAAAAAAGGTCCGGACCGAAGAGTTCGGTTTCAGCTCTGGTGCAAAAGATGCAAGGTCCCGTTTTTCAGGCGGAAGTGATAATGTAAACGTAGCACTTATGCTCACCGGAGATTTGAATGTTGGTCTTGTTCCCTGGATTGTACAGTACCGTGTAAAAAATCCGTTTAATTATCTTTTTAAAGTCCGGGACAACAGGCAAATCCTTATAGATATGTCGGAATCTTCCATGAGGCTTGTTGTGGGTGACAGGAGCATTAATGATATCATCAATAAGAGGGATGAAATTGCTGTTGAAGCCAGGGAAATGCTTCAAAAAGAGTTGGATCAAGCGGAAGCCGGCATTCATATTAGCACCATTGAAATGAAAAGGACAAATGTTCCGGGTCCTGTGCAGCCGTCATTTAATGAGGTGAACCAGGCTACACAGGAAAAGGAGCAGGTGATTTACCAGGCAAAAGAGGAATATAACAAGGAAATTCCTGCAGCCAGGGGAGAGGCGGACAGAACAATCAAGGGCGCCGAAGGATATGCCCTGGACAGGGTCAACAGAGCTAAGGGTGATGCGACAAGGTTTAGTGCAGTATATAAAGAATATGCCAAAGCAAAAGATGTGACCAAAAGGAGACTATACCTTGAGACCTTAAGGGATCTTTTCCCAAAGCTCGGTCCAAAATATATTATCGATTCTGATCAAAAAAACATTCTCCCCCTACTTAATCTTGGAGAACAAAAAGGCATAATAAAATGAAATCAAAAGGTGTTATTGTCATAATTTTAGTAATTGCAATTATTCTTGTCTATAATTCAGCGTATATTGTAGATGAGACTGAGCAGGTGATTATCACCCAGTTCGGGAGAATTACCGGGGAACCAAAGAAGGCGCCTGGTCTTAGATTCAAAATCCCATTTATTCAACAGGCAAATGTTTTTAATAAAAATCTTCTGGACTGGGACGGTGACCCGGGCCAGATACCGACACTGGATAAAACCTTCATATGGGTAGATACCTTTGCAAGGTGGAAAATCGTTGAACCAATTAAATTTTTTCAGACTGTAAACAACAGATTTAACGCCATAGGCAAGCTGAACGATATTATCGACCCAGCCGTTCGTAATTATATTACTTCATACAGCCTTATTGAGGCTGTTCGCAAATCAAACAAGGAGCTTGGTATTGATGAGATCGGACTTGAAGATGTTCAAAAAGATCAACGGGCTTCATATTCCATTACCTTCGGCAGGGAAAAGATAACCAAGGGGATAATGGAGCAGGCCCAGCCGAAACTGGCTCAATTCGGAATAGAACTGGTTGATGTTAAAATAAAGCGGATTAATTATGTAGAGTCTGTAAGAAAATCGGTTTATGACCGGATGATTGCAGAGAGAAACCAGATGGCTGAAAAATTTCGTTCAGAAGGAAGGGGCGAAGCCCGCAAGATTATCGGTGAAAAAGAGAGGGATTTAAAAAAGATAATCTCGGAAGCATATAAAGTTAGCCAACAGATTAAGGGTAAGGCCGACGCCGAGGCTATAAAGATCTATGCCAAAGCCTATGGTGAGGATCCTGAATTCTATTCATTCACACGAACACTTGAAATTTACAAAGAAGCTCTGGATGATAAAAATACTCTTATCCTTTCAACAGACTCGGAATTTTTAAAATATCTGAAAGGGTATTCTAAATAAGATTTAAAGCAAAGAGGAAATAAAAAACAAAAAGCGCCGTTGCAATATGCAATCCGGCGCTTTTTTTATGGACAGAAAAGATAGCAGGCATGATTATTTACCTTTCCTTCTCTGATGACGTGTGCTTGCAAGAAGTTTTCTGTGTTTATGTTTTCTCATCTTTTTTCTTCGTTTTTTAACTACGCTGCCCAATTTATCACCCCCAACCTAAATTTATTTTAAAAGATAATATTGATAAATTCGTAAAAAAAATATCTAACATCATTTTATTATGCTTGTCCACAATTTTCTAAAGATATTTTTAAATAAAAGTAATTTCTTCTGAAATTAAGGTATTTTTTCCTTGACACCAGACGATAATTTATTTAAATATATCGATTCTTTTAAAAGGAGCTTTAAAAATCGTGAAAAAATATACACTCAGTGCAAAAAATTCTGATAACAAAGGTAAATGGTGGTTTGTTGATGCAAAAGGCGAAGTTCTCGGGAGGCTGGCAACCAGGATAGCTTCACGTCTTAGAGGTAAGCATAATCCTCTTTTTACGCCTCACGTTGATACCGGTGACTGGGTTGTTGTAGTAAACGCTGATAAAATTGTTCTTACCGGTAAAAAAATGGAGAAAAAGAAATATTACCGGCACAGCGGCTATATTGGTGGACTGAAGACAACTACAGCAAAAGAGCTGATTGAAAAAAGGCCCGAAGACCTTATACGATTTGCTGTAAAAGGAATGCTGCCAAAAAACAGACTGGGAAGAAAGCTTTTTAAAAAGCTAAAGGTATATGCAGGTGATAAGCATCCTCACGATGCGCAGATGCCGGAAATAATGGAACAATAATTTAATATCCGGTTTAACTGATTTAAACCTGGTGTAAATCTGGGAGAAATATTTAATGGAGAAAGAAAACATTTATTACGCAACAGGAAAAAGAAAAAATGCCATAGCCAAAACCTGGATGAAACCCGGAAAAGGTGAAATCATTATAAATGATCGTCCGATAGATGAATACTTTAGTGTTGAATCAGCGAAAATTAAACTAATTCAACCGCTTGTGCTTACAAATAAACTTGAATCATACGACGTTAAAGTCCGGGTACTTGGTGGAGGGTATGCAGGGCAGGCTGGCGCAATAAGGCACGGCATTACCAAGGCGCTTTTACTGATCGATCCTGATCTCAGGGCGACTTTGAAAAAAGCCGGTTTTGTCAAGCGAGATGCAAGGGTAAAGGAAAGAAAAAAATACGGCCAGAAAGGTGCAAGAGCGCGGTTTCAGTTTTCGAAACGTTAAAATATTTATTTATAAATTAATCATGAAGTTAAAAAAGGGGGTGCAGGTAATAAACTGTTCCCCTTTTTTCTTTTAAAAATCATACAAGGAGACAATTAATATGGAAAAACAGGTTTGGTTGCAGAATTTGACATGGGAAGAGGTTAAGGTAAAGACCGAGGAAAGCGGGGGAACAATTATTCTGCCAATTGGCAGCACAGAGCAGCACGGGTATCATCTTCCGGTTGGAACAGATACCATGGTGGCTAATTCAATAGCTGAAGCGGCAGCAGTGAAAGCAAAAGTCCTGGTTGCACCTCCCCTCTGGTTCGGTTGGAGCCCTCATCACCTGGTTCTTCCGGGAACAATTACAATACGGGCTGAAGTGCTGATTGAAGTTGTGTATGATATTATTAAATCATTGCATCATCACAAGTTTGTAAAATTTATTCTCCTAAACGGTCATCGCATCGTTAATGTTACCTGGCTGCAAATTGCGGCTGAAAGAGCGAAAAGAGAACTTGGGATTAAAATAGTGATTTTCGATCCTGCCTATATGTCAAAAGAATTTAAAAGCGATCTGGAATGGGGAGAAGTCGGGCATGCCGAGGAGATTGAAGGTTCGCATATGTGGTACTGTTACCCGGATCTGGTAAAAATGGAACGGGCGAAAGACAACCCGCATAATCATAGCAGCCTATACCATGTGGATCCAAAGTATAAAGGAGATACACTGTGCTATGTTCCCAGCAGTCCTGCAGAAATGAAAGAGCTTGCTCAAAAATCAGGTGGAACTTCCGGTGAACCGAGCAAGGCGTCAAAAGAAGGCGGAAAAAAATATCATGAACACCTGGTTGAAAGGATGGTAGAGGTTATCGAATTTCTACAGGAATAAAATGTTCGCAAAATTTTAACTTTATAAAAAGGGTTAAGTTGCTTTAAGAGGAATAATTTAAAAGAACTCGTAAAAAGCCATGTTTAGACGGTTTCGTATAAAGTTCAAATTCCCCCGCTAAAAAGCAGCGGGACAAGAAAGGCGTGAAATTTTTGTAATTATGAAGCGTACTTATCGTACCTTGAATGATTACGAAATACAGCACAACGTAGAAGTTGGACCATTTATAAGACCGTCAATTATATTAGAATAAATCGTCTGCTTTAAAGGAAAGCTTAAATGAAAAAAGTGCTGTTAATACTTGTCATTACCGGAGCTTTATTTTTTTCAGCCTTGAATTACCATTTTATATTAATGGACAAAAATGTTAAAATTTTAAAAAAGGTGGAATTAACTTTTAGCAATACTTTTGTTGATGCCAGGGGAGCGAAAAAATTCAAGCTCCTTTTAAACCCTTCCCTTGTAAAAGCTGGAATAAGAAAAGCGTTTAGAGATAATTAGGATAACCATAGGCAAATGAGATAACTCCTTGCTTAAAATATTGTTTATCGCTAATATTTTTAGAAAAATTATTGTTTGAAACTTGACATATCTTTTATTTTCGTGTATTTATATGCCTGATACAAAAGTTTATAAATTCGTACAAGCTTAAGAGACCTTTGAAAAATAGTAACTTTGCGAAGGTCTATGATTGTAAAAGAAATTTTATGACTGACAGTGACCATAAAAAATTAAAGGCTGAAATTAACGGAATTATAAAAAACATAGATACCACATTGAAAAAAATAGAAAATATTATTCCTGTCAAACAGGATGTACCAGACGGGACCAAAAGCGAGACCTGTGAAAAATCACATGATTCACTACCAAAAAAATAACAGTTGACGTTAACTGTCAATTTTATTAAATAACATCAACTCATTATGGATTAAAACTGATCACGTTCTTTTAGGAGGAAACATGGCATTAACCAAGAATGATATTGTTGTAAAAATACATGATCTCGGCTTTACCAAAAAACACTCGGTTGACATCGTCGAATCTCTTTTAGAAATTATTAAAAGCAATCTTGAGAAAGGTGAGGATGTCCTGATTTCTGGATTTGGAAAATTTTGTGTGAAACACAAGAACCAGCGTCGAGGCCGAAACCCGGCTACAGGTTCAGACTTAATCCTGAGAGAAAGAAAAGTCGTAACCTTTAAATGCTCCGGAAAACTCAGAGATAAAATTAACGGCGATTAACAGGCCGATTGTTCGAGCCAATTTTTCGACCAATTTTTTGGCCAATTTATTGGATAGCTACCACATATATACAATAAGCATTAAACGGTAAGCCATATAAACTGGTACGGATTAAGTCGTAATGAATCTACTGAAAGCCTCTCCCCTGTAAGAAGATCCTTCATCACAGGAGGCACACCGTCTCCCTTCAATATACAAGAAACCTGCGATGGTGATATATTGGTAAGAGCATATATGGTCTGATCTTTGCCATATCTGGCAATGGTAAAGATTTTTGGATCAATGCTCAGTATTTCAAAACCGGCGTTTGGATGAAAGGCGTGTTGTTTTTTTCTGACCTTTATCATATTGATATAAGGATGAAAAATCCTGGAACGAAAAGTTTTTAAATCTTCCAGTTGTGATATCACATCATCTATCCGCAATTTTTCCCTGTTTATTGTTCTCGCCATCTTTGTTTGCCTTACTCCATCCTCCCAGTTTCTTGAGCCAAGCAGGCTGTGAATATATGTTGCAGGCACTCCGGGAAGAGCATACTGAATAGCCTGGGATGCCAGAAACCTTTGGGCGTGATACTTGTCCTGATCAAACTTTATATTTAAGAGCGCATCAACATAGGTTACATTCAATTCATAAGGACTTTCGGAACCATTTGAATCCTTTTTATACGAAACTCTCCCTCCGTTATCCTTTACAGTTTCGACAAGAAGATTAATTTCTTCTGCAGGCAATATTCCTTCAAGAGGTCTTACACCTATGCCGTCATGGGAAGCCGTAAAATTGAAAAAAGTATTGCTGGCAGATTTTAACTCCAACCCCCTTGCCCAGTCTGACAACACTGATGCGTCTTCTTTCAAAAACGAATATAATAAAAGAGGTGGAAGTGTAAAATTATAGACCATTTGGGCCTCATTATTGCCGTCGCCAAAATAGCTTATATTTTCATCGTGTGGCACATTGGTCTCTGTAAGTATCATAACATGCGGTGCTACTTTATCGAATATTATGCGAAACAGCTTTACCACATCATGAGTCTTGTCAAGATGAATACAACTTGTTCCGATTTCTTTCCATAAATATGCAATAGCATCAAGCCGTATAATGGTTGCTCCCTTGTGCACATAAAATAAAAGCGCCTCGAGCATTTTTTCAAGAACATCGATGCTTTTAAAGTTAAGATCGATCTGATCCGCACTGAATGTTGTCCAAACATGGACGGTTTCGCCCGATTGTTTTTCAACTTCAGTTAAAAGGGGAAGGGACCGTGGCCGGGTAACTGCCGAAAGGTCAATTGACGGATCGACTTCTATTGCAAGCTCCTTAAACCCTTCTTTTTCTTGCAAATAATATTCAAACCATTTACTTTTTGCAGAAATATGGTTAAGCACCAGGTCAAACATAAGCTTAAAATCTGTTCCTGTTGCTTCTATATCCATCCAGGATCCCAGTCTTCGATACACAGAAAAAAAATCCATAACCGAAAAACCATCATCTGATGAAAAAGGGCAAAAGGGTAAAAAGTGTATGTGTGAAAATACACCACTTAAGAACTTATTTGCAAATTCATGAATCGTGATCAGAGGCATTTCTCCGTTTTTATTTAAAGTATCACCATATGTAATCAGTATTACATCCTCCTGGGAAAAATATCCGTTTTTCCTTTTTTGATTTGACGGATATTTTTCCATTAGTGAACTTATTTTAGTAAATGCAAGTCTGCCTTTTTCTTCACCATATATTTTTTTCAGCAACTGCTTTATATCTTGATATTTTTCCATTTTATCTCCTTTATACTAAATATTTGAGGGGTCAGGGAGTTTTTAAATCTCTGCTCTGTTTTCCTGGGGAAAAACTCCCCGACTCATAAAATATTTTATAATTATCTCAATATCCCTATAAGTAATTTAACATAAAGAAATTCAGGTATCAACTTCTCTTAAAAAGAATATATCTCTTTACAAATCATCTTGTTAAAGATATTGCATCAGGCAATTATTATATTCTATCCAATCTGCTTTAAAAAATTTATTTAAGGAGGATTTTAATGCGAGCCATCATCGCCGGAGTAGGACATTTTGCTCCTGAAAATAAACTTACCAATAAAGACCTTGAACAAATGGTTGATACCAATGATGAATGGATAACCACCCGTACCGGAATTAAGGAAAGAAGAATTCTGGGAAAAGGTAAAGGGACATCCTTTATGGCTGTTAAAGCCGCGGAAATGGTCCTTTCAAAGAGAAATATTTCAGCAGATGAACTGGATTTAATCATTGTAGCCACTGTAACACCTGATATGCCGGTCCCTTCAACCGCTGCACTGGTTCAAAAAGAGCTGAAAACATCAAATTGTTGGGGTTTTGACTTAAATGGTGGTTGTACCGGATTTGTTTACGCTTTATCCGTTGCATCTCAATTTGTAGAAAGTGGAAAACATCAAAAAGTTATGGTTATTGGCGCCGATAAAATGAGTGCAATTATTGATTACGAGGACCGCAACACCTGCGTTTTATTTGGAGATGCCGCCGGTGCAGTCTTGATTGAACCATCTAACGACAATCTTGCAAACGACAATCTTGGAATCAGGGATTTCATTCTTCATATGGACGGAAGCGGTTATAAGTCTTTATATGTAAATGCCGGAGGTAGCTTGGAACCGGCCTCCCAGGAAACGGTTAGCAAAAGAAAGCATTTTGTTTATCAGGATGGAAAAGCTGTCTTCAAACGTGCTGTAAAAGACATGGCTGATGTCTCAATACAGATCATGGAAAAAAACAACCTTACCGGAAAGGATATAAGGTTTCTTATTCCCCACCAGGCAAATTTTCGTATCATCGATGCTGTAGCAAAAAAGATGAATTTGGATGAGGATCATGTAGTCGTTAATATAGGCAAATATGGCAACACAACAGCGGCAACCATACCACTTGCCATGTCTGAAGCTTATCAGGATGGATTGATAAAAAAAGGAAACTGGATTGTTATATCCGCATTTGGTGCGGGTTATACATGGGGAAGTTGCCTGATTAAATGGGCCATGGATTGATGGCTTTTTACGACGCCATCAATCTTCATTCGGTTCATTTTTTAATAATATATCTATAATTTCAGAAATATAACTATCAGCCTTGCTGACATGAAAACGGCATGCAGCAGCGCCTTGATGCCCGCCACCTTCAAACCTTGAAAGCAAAAGACCGACATTGACATTGCATTTTTTACTAAAAATGCTGTGCCCAATACTTAGCGCAATCATCTGCCTTTCTTCATCATCATAACGTATTTTAACATTCACAACCGATTCAGGGAACAAAGAATAAGCAAGAAAACGATTTCCATCAGGTGTTTCATTTAAGGAGCGAAAATCAGTAATGGAGACGTGATTCTTTATCTGGGTATATTTTTTTAAAATCTCTTTATATTTCTTATTATTACTCTTAACCGTCCTGCAACGCTCCTTGACTCCTTGATCGTTAATAATAGCGTCGATTTCAAACCTTCTTAGCAAATTAACAACTCTGTTACAGTATGCTTCATCGGCCTCATTTCGCCCTGTAATCGTCATTGACAAAAGTATATAAGGATAATTTTCGGGATGCCTGACCTCATCAAGGGATAAGTCCGCCGAATCGATTCTATCAGTCTCTTTAATCAGTTCGCTATAATCTTGCTTTAATTTATCTCTGTAATATTCAAATATTATGCCTGCTGCTGACGGAGCTATCTTAAATGCCCCATTATATGATTTACTGATTGTATTGGTATAATGATGGTCGAACCATAATGAACATTTTTCGTTATAAGGCAGGTTTGCAATAATATCACCCTGTCTAATTTCAATCATACCTTTCTGCATATCACTTGGTTCAACCCACTTCACAGGTTCAGTGATATCTTCTGTCTCATAAAGAAGCGCCGCACAGACAACGCCGTCAAAATCAGGTCGCGTTACAATTCTCATATGTATCTACTCCGAATCAGGTTTTAGGAGATTTCCCGTGCCGAACAGGAAAGATAAATATTGATGTTTTCATATTATTATCGTATTATAACTACTCAGGTGGATAGGCTGAAGACTGTTAGCAAAAAGCGAATTGTAAATCCATGTTTGATGCAAAAATCACATTTCGCCAAAGTACTGCGATCGTGCTTTTCTGACCCCTTCAGCCTTCAGTCTAAACAGCTTCAGCATGACTACGTGAGTAGTTACATCGTATTATATTTATACACTGAACACATTCAATTTTCAAGAAGTATAAAGATAATGGCACTTTTTCTCGTACAACACGGAAAGAGCCTTTCTAAGGATGTAGATCCTGATCAAGGTCTTTCAAAAGAAGGAATCGCTGAAGTTGAGAGGATCGCAGCTGTTGCAAAAGAATACTCAATTAATGTTTCGCAAATAAATTACAGCACCAAAACAAGAGCTCGCCAAACCGCTGAGATTTTTGCTTCAGCCCTTAAACCTTCTGATGGTATTCATGAAAAAAGCGGGTTAAAACCTTTAGACGATGTAACAGCTATTGCCGAAAACGTAGAAAGCAAAGATGACCTCATGCTTATAGGCCATCTTCCATTTATGGAAAAACTGACAGCTTACCTGATAACCGGTTCTGTCAAAAAAGTTGTTTTCAAGTTTCAAAACAGTGGCATTGTGTGCCTAGACAAAGATCCCGACGCCCTTTCATGGGTGATCAAATGGGCCCTTATGCCGAATATCGAATAGTTATCATATTCATTTAATTCATCTGATTCAATCCAATTCTTCTTTTTTCATTTTTATTCTAACCTGACAATTAAAATGCTTATTAGTTGCTAAACCTTGGAAAAATTGTAATTTTTGAAGTCTGCGCTTATCTGCCTGTCCTGTTAAATTGTTTTTTATATTTAACCGGGGTTTGAATTCAAGGGAGGCGATCCGCCTCAGGCTGATCAACCAAATAAAATATCCAAACAACGGCTTCAGGGGTTATATAAAGATTAAAGTTTTTTATTTAATTGCCGATAAACAAATTAGAACATTATAATTTAACCAATTGTTTTTTCTTGCATTCTAATGATTCCAGCAATATTGGTTTAAGATGAATATATGAAAACCAGTTCAGCAAATCTACTTTCAAAGGCCTCCAGTCGTAGTATTTAAATGTTTTGAAGGGTTAAAAAGAGACTTTCCATGTTAATAATACCTCTAACAGGAAAAATAAGCTGGCGAAATCCTCCTACTATAACTATTTGTATTATCTTAATAAATTGTCTGGTTTTCTTTTTCTTTCAATCCGGGGAAAAAGAAAAATATTATAAAGCCGAAAAGTACTATTTTGAGTCGGAATTGGCTGAAATTGAAGTTCCCAAGTACATTGAGTACGCTAAACAAAAAATTAAGGATATACCCGATCTTAAGGAACACAAAGAACTGGATGAAGAAACCCTTGTCCGTTATCATGATGAAATGGACAAAGATTACGGTTTTTTAAAAAGACTCCGAAACGATAAGATCATAACCGGCGAAAATCCTGTGTATATAAAATGGAAGAAACTAAGAAAGATATATGAAGAAAAGCTTTCTAAGGTTGTATTTATTAACTACGGTTTCAGGCCTGCCTACAAATCATTAACAACATCTTTTACTTACATGTTTCTTCATGGAAGCTTTGGTCACCTTCTCGGCAACATGATATTTTTGTGGATTGTGGGTTGTGTTCTTGAATTGGGCTGCGGAAGGATTTTATATACCGGCATTTATCTTATCGGAGGCCTTCTTTCGGTAGTCCTGTTCTGGCTGATTTATATGCAAAGTACCGTCCCCCTGGTTGGCGCATCCGGCGCTATAGCCGGCCTTATGGGTACTTTTACGGTACTCTTCGGCAAAAAAAAGGTTAATATTTTTTATTCGCTGGGATTTTATTTCAACTATGTAAAAGTGCCGGCGATAATTCTTTTACCCATCTGGATAGGAAATGAACTTTATCAGCTCTTTTTCAGTGGAATCAGCCAGGTAGCCTACGTGGCGCATATCGGCGGACTTGCGGGAGGAGCTATCCTGGGGTTCATCAGCCTGAAGTTTCCCGTAATCCTTGATGAAAATATTTTCAAGGAAGAACCCAAAGATGAAATTACTCCCCTGATAGAAGAAGCACTCCAAAGTATCACTGAGCTTGACATGGAACAGGGTCGCAAGTTGTTGAATAAAGTTCTCGAAAAAGAACCGGGCAACTTAATCGCACTGACTCATCTTTATAATCTCGAAAAACATAATCCTGAAAGCGTCAGGTTCCATGAAACAGCAAAAAAGCTGCTTTCTCTTCTCGTTCAAAGCAACAAGTCACCAAAAACAGCATACAATATCTACAAAGAATATATCAGTCTTTCAAACCGTCCAAGACTTTCCCCCCATCTTTATCTCCGCATAAGTATAATTTGTATAGAAACCGGACACTTTGAAAATGCAAAAAAAATACTCGCCATCCTTTTGAAAAAAAAATCTATCTTACCGGGTATATCTATGGCGCTTTTAAAACTTGCAAACGGTTATCGTCAAAAAGGAATGCAGGATAACTGGAAAAAAGTTCTTCAGGTAATCGGCTCAAAATATCCTGACACCCCTGAGGCACAGATTGCTAAAAAAGCCCTGAAAGGGTAACCCTTCCTTTTAAGCTGATTAATTTTGTTTTACTAAAAGAGCTTGTCCTAAAGAAAAGCCATAGAAAACTTGACAAAAAAATGCAAGGCATGGTAAATATTCTGAACGAGCGCTCGCTCGAAAATATGATAAGCTGAACGCCTCGCTTGAGAATTAAGGTCACAGCCCCAAGGGCACCTGTCCGCTTCTAAAGTCACCAATCCCGGCCTGACAGGACTAAAAGCCTTTGGTCACTCACTGATAAAGGAATTAGTTGATAAGCTTATGATTAAGCAATCTGCCGGAACAAAAGACGTCGCCACCCAAATAAAAAACCCTGATCTTGTCGAACGGAGACGGCAACAAATCGTTAGTGCTGCAGCAAAACTCTTTATTGAAAAAGGCTTTCACAAAACGACAACCCGCCAGATTGCCAACGCCGCCGGATTTTCAATCGGTTCATTATATGAATATGTGGCTTCAAAAGAGGATGTCTTATATCTGGTTTGCGAATCGATTCATGCTGAAGTCGAACATGGTGTTTCCCAGGCATTAAACAGAGCATCCGGTGGCAAAGAGCTTGTAGCGGAAGTTATACGAGAATATTTTCTGGTATGTAACCGCATGAGTGATTTTATCTTGCTCGTTTACCAAGAAACTCAATCTTTGCCTTCTCAATGGAAGAAAAGGGTTCTTGAAAATGAACTTCGAATTACAGGTCTTATAGTCAAAGTGCTGGCAGACATTATTACATCCGGAAATTTTCCTCGTCTGAATGAACGTTCCATTGAACTTGCCGCCCATAATATTACCGTACTGGGTCATATGTGGACATTCAGGCGCTGGTTTCTCTCGCGCCATTACAGCATTGAAAATTATATCAAATATCAGACCGATTTTATACTCGGAACTTTAACCTAAATTATGGTTAAGCTTTTAGCTTAAGGAATTGTAATTTTTTTAAGGAGGAGTCATGAGTCCCGAAACTGAAATATATAAACCCAAACATCATGTAAGGGTAGTTACAGCTACTTCGCTTTTTGACGGTCATGACGCATCCATCAATATTTTTCGAAGGATTTTGCAGTCAACCGGGACAGAGGTAATCCACCTGGGACATAATCGATCTGTCCAGGAGATTGCGGATGCCGCTGTCGAGGAAGACGCCCAGGGGTTAGCTGTATCAAGTTATCAGGGCGGACACATTGAATTTTTCAAATACCTCGTCGATCTTCTCAAAGAAAAAAATTCTCCTCATATCAAAGTATTCGGCGGCGGCGGTGGCGTGATTGTTCCCGAGGAGATTAAAGAGCTTGAAGACTACGGCGTTACCAGAATTTACTCCCCTGAAGACGGCGCCAAATTGGGCCTTCAGGGAATTATCAACAATATGGTCGAGTTGATGGATTATCCAAGGGCCAAAGAAGATAGCTTTGACCTGGAAAAACTTAATCCGGATAACAAGCCACTTATTGCCAACCTGATCACCTCTTTGGAAAATACAAAGACTGGAGAAAACAGCAAACTGGAAAATCTCCGGGCAGAACTTGAAAATAAAATCGTCAATCGGAAAGTACCTGTCATCGGTATAACCGGCACCGGAGGCTCCGGGAAATCTTCTTTAACCGACGAGTTTATCCAACGGATTCTTCATGATCAGAAAAATCTTCGTCTGGCGATAATAAGCAGTGATCCCTCCAGGCGTAAGACAGGCGGAGCATTACTGGGTGACAGAATCAGGATGAATGCCATCGGAAATCCAAGAATTTATATGCGAAGCCTTGCCACCCGTCGATCCCATATCGAAATCCCTGACGCCCTTCCCGACGCTATTAATGTGGTCAAGGCAGCAGGTTACGACCTTATCATTGCTGAAACTGCCGGTATTGGGCAGGGGGATTCTCACATTATCGATCTTGTAGATCTCTCTATTTATGTGATGACAAGTGAGTTTGGTGCCGCCTCTCAGTTGGAAAAAATCGATATGCTCGATTTTGCCGATATCATCGCGGTGAATAAGTATGAAAAAAGGGGTGGTGAGGATGCAGTACGGGATGTACGTAAACAGGTGCAGCGCAACCTAAACGCCTTTACCAAACAACCGGAGGAGATGTTTGTATTCGGAACCATAGCTTCCAAATTCAACGATGATGGGGTAACCGCATTTTATCACGCCGTTCTGGATACCATTGCTGAAAAAACCGGAATCAGGTTAAAATCTACCCTACCCAGACCTGAAAAAAAAATATCCAGTTCAAAAACCATCATTATTCCCCCGGAACGCACCCGTTATCTTGCCGAAATCTCCGATACGGCAAGATCCTATCACAAGCAAACTGAAAAGCAGGCCGATGCACTTCGACAGGTCTGGCACCTGAAAGAGACTGCTAAGACCCTTGATGGCGATACCCAAACTCTTATCTCACGACTTAAAAAAGAGTTAAAAAAAGCCCAAGAAAAACTGGATAAAGAAACCAGATCCCTGATTGAACAATGGAAAGATTTAAAAGAAAAGTACAGCAAAGATGAACTGGTATATGAAGTGCGTGGACAGGAAATCCGACTTCCCTTATATTCGGAGTCCCTGTCCCATCAAAAGATCCGAAAGGTTTCCCTTCCTTCATTTAAAGATCCTGGAGAAATCTACAGGTGGATGCGAAGAGAGAACCTGCCCGGATATTTCCCATACACAGCCGGTGTGTTTCCTTTAAAAAGAGTGGGGGAGGATCCCACACGGATGTTTGCCGGCGAGGGTGATCCGGCCAAAACAAACCGCCGCTTTAAATTGCTGTCAGCCGACTATGAGGCCAAACGACTGTCCACCGCCTTTGATTCGGTCACCCTCTATGGATATGATCCTGAAAGACGCCCGGATATCTATGGTAAAATAGGCAACTCAGGAGTCAGCATTTGCACACTGGATGATGTTAAGGTTCTCTACAGTGGCTTTGATCTCTGCGCTCCTAATACATCAGTTTCCATGACAATAAATGGACCTGCTCCCATTATGCTGGCTATGTTCTTAAACACAGCCATTGATCAGCAGGTGGACAAGTATACCGAAGAGACTGGAAAAAAGCCGTCAAAAAAGATACACGATAAAATTCGCGCTACGGTCTTATCAAATGTCCGCGGTACGATTCAGGCGGATATTCTAAAAGAGGATCAGGGCCAGAACACCTGCATTTTTTCCATTGAGTTTGCCCTCAAGATGATGGGAGATATCCAGGACTTTTTTATAGATAACAACGTCCGTAACTTCTATTCTGTTTCCATTTCGGGCTATCATATTGCCGAGGCGGGCGCCAACCCTATTTCGCAATTGGCATTTACACTTTCAAACGGTTTCACCTATGTGGAGTACTATTTGAGCCGTGGTAT
>JASJGP010000472.1:0-9363 GCA_033791485.1 Desulfobacterales bacterium
TTTCAGGCGTTATTTTGCTTTTTTCATCTGTTCTGAAAGTAAAGTCTAATCCTATCCAGGGCCCTTTCCAGTCTGTTTCATAGGTACGGTCCAGTCCTGGAAAAGGACCGGATGATGGAATAGTCTGGTATCCGTCTGTCATGGTCAGGTTTTGTTCATGATAGGAATAGCCGATTACAGGTGCCATCACAAAATCGCTCCGGCCAAATGTGAATTGCCAGCCAAGCCCAAAAGATGCATCCAGCATATTGCCGTCATCAGAGTTGTTATTTGAACGGGAGAATTCGAAAGTACGATTATCTCCCAAGAAGTCTGAATCCTGGTTTTCACCATCAAAAATCCACCCGTAGGCCAGAGAACCTCTCAGCAAAAAGAGCTGATTAAAAACCGTTTTGTTGGCTATTTTAAGCTGAAAACTTTCCAACCCTTCCCATTCAAGCTCAGATATAATATTAGGATTATTTCCGTTAATATCTCCAGCTATATTCCAGTCAAGATCATCGACCCGGTAACCCGTGCTTAAAAGGAATTCGGTTTGAAACCATGAGCCTGCTTTCTTAACCCGGGCTGAATATGCGTCAGCTTTTCCGGCTTCTTTTTCGGCACTGACAGTGTCTATAGCGGCCGTCACTTTATCCGGTTTACCGACAAGAAATCCGCCGCCTAATTCTTCGGGAAGTTCAATAAATACCCAGTATTGAAGTTTGCCTCTTATGATTCTTTTAGGTGAATATTCGAAAAAATAGATACCTTCCTTTTCCTTCAGCAATTCCACCTGTCGGGCGGTAAGGTCGATCTTTTGACCTGAAGAAAGGGTTAATGTAACCGCCATTGCCGGTGCTGCAACAAAGACTGCAAGCAATATGACTATTAACGGATATAATTTTTTGTACTCTTTAAGTCTAAACATAAAAAACTCCTTTTTGTGCTAAAATAATTGGATTTACTTGTAAACTATTTTAGCATAGTGGTCAACAGAGAGAATTTTTCTTTTTTATACATCTTGTCAGTCAATGTCTTCAAATTATTCGATTATTGATTATTGAACCGCAGAATATTGAACGAGGAATGTAGAATTTTGAAGCGTTTTTCCTTACTTCTGCGGTTCGATATTCCTTGTTCTATATTCGATATTCACAAATTGCTTGAAAATTAGGTTAAGTTAACGACATTGTCTTGTCAGTTACAATGATCTGTGATAGCAATATCGATTATGAAACAATATGTAATTGATGAGTTAAGACCTGATGATTATAAAAAGCTAAAGGCGTATTTTGATGAAAACTTCAATTCTTCCCATATAGACGGAATTTACTGGATACCTCTTGACCAGGAAAACCTTACAGATATTCAGGCAGGGCATACCGAATGTCAGCCCTTTTATTTTGCTGTTGAGCTTAATCCCGATATCCTGGCCTGTGAAATGCTTGTGCGTACAAAAAGCAGGGTGCGATGCGACTGCATCAGTTATGCAACCGAAAAGCAGCTAAGCTGGCTTATCAGATTTGTAGACGGCATATTTGATAAACTTGAAATAATAACCTGAGGAGCAGCCCTCCAGGCTTTGAGGAGCGGCCTTCGGCCTTGAAGAGCGTAACTTCGTGACTTGAAGAACGGACTTGCGTCCTTGAGGCTAAAGCCTTAATCCTCAAGCGAAGTGCTCCTTAAGCGTAGCACTCTTATTGGATTATAAGAAATGATACGAACGCTGTTTATTATTATATGGATTGTATTTGCTACAATCGTTTTTGGAATTATTGTGATCATATCATCCTTTTTCAGTAAAAAAGGAAATTTTCCCCATCTCCTTGCAAGATCCTGGGGTAAATCGATTCTCTTTGTGAGTCGCATAAAGGTCACAGTCAAAGGCATTTCCAATATCGATCCTTCAAAATCATACATTTTCATGCCAAACCACCAGAGCAACTTTGATATACCTGTACTTTTAGGGTGCCTTCCTGCCCAGTTCAGGTGGCTGGCAAAGGCGGAGCTTTTTAGAATACCACTTTTCGGTCGCGCTATGCGCGGATGCGGCTATATCAGCATCGATCGCTCTAATCGTAAATCTGCATTTAAAAGCCTTGAAAAAGCGGCCGATACTATTAGAAACGGAGCATCGGTTTTAATCTTTCCCGAAGGTACCAGGAGCCGTGACGGCAAAATCAGAAGCTTCAAAAAGGGAGGCTTTGTTTTAACTGTTGATTCCGCTGTTCCGATTATTCCTGTAATAATTCATGGTACATGGTCGATCATGCCAAAAAGCCGTCTTAGAATCATACCCGGAAATGTTATCCTTGAAATATTGCAGCCGATTGAAACTGATGAATATACAAGAAAGACTAAAGATGATCTTATGGATAAAGTAAGAGACATCATATGTAAATCATTTTATGAAGGAAAAAAGGAAAAGTAGTGTCGCTTAAAATTATTCCCCTTGGCGGCCTGGGTGAAATAGGCCTTAACATGATGGTTTTTGAATACGGGAAGACGCTTTTCGTAGTAGATGCAGGCCTGATGTTTCCCGAAGACTATATGCTTGGTATTGATTATGTAATCCCTGATATGGATTATTTAAGACAGAGCAAGCTCAAGGTTTCAGGTATTATTTTAACCCATGCCCATGAAGATCACATAGGAGCGCTTCCCTATCTGCTGAAAGAGATTAATGCACCGGTTTTCGGAACTCCCTTTACCCTGGGACTTGTACGCCACAAGCTTGAAGAAAAAAATCTTCTTTCCTCTGCTACATTGCATGAAATTTTTCCCGGAGAAAAACTTAGGCTCGGTGAATGTGAGATTGAATTCATCCGCGTATGTCACAGCGTTGTGGACGGGGTCGGCCTTGCAATCCGTACACCCATTGGACTCATTGTTCATACAGGTGATTTTAAAATCAGTCACAGCTCTATTGACGGCATGTTGACTGATGTTAACCGGTTTGCCCTTTGTGGAGAGGAAGGTGTGCTGGCTCTGCTTTCCGATTCTACAAACGTGGAAAAGGAAGGATATACCATTTCCGACAAAGAAATCAGTGATACTTTGGCAAGGATCATGGAAGGGAAAAAGGGGCGCATTATTATTGCGCTTTTTGCCTCCAATATCACACGGATACAACATATTATAAATATTGCACGGGAAAGAAAAAAAAAGATTGTTATCAGCGGCAGGAGCATAGAGGTAAGCGTTAATATTGCAAGGGAACTTGGATATCTTAATGTCCCTGAAGGAATGGAAATAGGCATTGACCAGATCGACGATTTTCCGGATGACGAAATCATAATGGTTACAACCGGAAGTCAGGGAGAGCCAATGTCAGCCCTTGCGCGTATGGCTGCCGGATTCCATAAGCAGATAAAGGTCAAACAAGAAGATACAGTTATACTATCTTCTAAATTTATTCCCGGAAATGAAAAAGCCATAGCAAATATCATAAATAAGCTATACAAGCGTGGCGCTGACGTTATTTATGAAAAAATATCTAAGATACACGTGTCGGGTCATGCATTTCGGGAAGAACTAAAGCTTATGATCAACCTGACAAAGCCAAAATATTTTATTCCGATCCATGGCGAATACCGTCACTTAACACTTCATGCACGATTGGCAGAGCAGGTGGGTATCTTGCATGAAAATGTTCTTCTTGCTGAAAATGGTAACATCATAGAATTTGATAAAAACGCTGGGAGAATTAAAGAAAGTGTTGTAACGGGTCGTATTCTCATAGATGGTAAGGGGATAGGAGATGTTGGCAGGAGTGTGCTTAAGGAAAGACGCCTTCTGTCCGAAGACGGCCTGGTGGTAGTGAACATGGCTTTTGACGAAGAAACCGGAATAGTAATTTACGGACCTGAAATTGTTTCCAGGGGCTTTGTATTTGAAACAGAAACAGGCCACCTTGTGGATGATGCACAATGTGTTATCCTGGAAATTATAGAAGAGATAGGCCCGGATGTTCCGGACAGGATTGACAAAATCCGGTCAAAAATGCAGTCAGCCCTTAGGACATATTTTTTCTTCACCATAGGACGGCGTCCGGTTATACTTCCATTTATTATTGAAGTGTAAAAAGATTTTAGCCGCTTGATACAGCATCATCAATATTTTGTTGTTGCTCTCTTACGGGATGTTGTCCCTATGTTGAAATATCAGGTTACGAGTTGCGGGTTACGTGTTGCGAGTTGTTATTCGGAAATAATCCTTTTTTACCACGCGCAATCTGAACCCCGTAACGCGTAGCTCGAAACCCGTAACTCCCAACTGGGAACGAATATGCGTAAAGAAATTATCGGAATACTACTCTTTTTTGTTGTTGTTTTCACTTTGATCAGTCTTGTTTCATACAGCCCTATAGACCCTTCAATATTCAATGCCGGGGCAAAAGGTGAAATTCACAATATGTTCGGCATGCTTGGCGCTCATTTGTCAGGCCTTCTTGTAAGATCATTCGGACTTGGTGCTTTTTGGATTCCTTTCTTATTCCTTTTGCTGAGTATTCATTTTTTTAGCGGTCAACAGGGCAAAGCTGTCGTTTTGACTATAATCGGCGGAATTTTACTTATTATAACTACAGGCAGCCTTTTTGCGCTCAAGCAAAACTATTACCTGCTTTTTGGCAGCAAGTTTTCAGCTGGCGGCATTGCCGGAACCTGGTTTAAATCATATGTTATACAGTATTCTAATTCCACAGGCGGCATTATTATATTTATACTGTTATGGATCATCGGTTTGATTATGGCCACCGGTTTATCTATAGTTCGCTTTGCCAGGCACTGGCGAAATCTTATTTATATTTTCAAAGATCGTGCAAAAACACTATATCTAAAAAGAAAAGAGCGCAGAGAAAAAGCACAAAAACGCTTGAAAACAAAAAAAGAAAAACCTGTCAATAAGGTCCAGGAAATAAAGATTAAGCCGTCAAAAACAAAACCGATAAAGACAATGCCCGCTCCGAAACAGGAAGTATTCGATTTTATGAAGACAAAAACCGGGTTTCAACTTCCGTCTTTTAATCTCCTGAAATCTCCGGAGATAAGACATGTTGATGCTGATAATGAAAATTTGCGCATGCAATCAAAACTTGTCGAGAAGAAACTTGAGGATTTTGGAGTTAGGGGACAGGTGGTGGAGGTGTCACCTGGACCTGTTATTACTACTTTTGAATATAAGCCTGCTCCAGGAATTAAAATTAACAAGATTGTTAACCTGACAGACGACCTTGCTCTGGCACTACGTGCAACGAGCATTCGGATTGTAGCGCCGATTCCCGGAAAAGCGGTTATCGGAATAGAGATTCCCAATGCTGCAAGGCAGATGGTAAGATTCAAAGAAGTTGTCGCTTCAAGTGTTTTTGGAAAAGCAAAATCAAAGCTCACCATCTGTCTTGGTAAAGATATTGTGGGAAATCCGGTTGTCACGGAACTAGACAAAATGCCGCATTTATTAATTGCCGGTGCTACAGGAACAGGTAAAAGCGTGGCTTTAAACTCCATGATTTGCAGTCTATTATATAAATCGAATCCTGATGAAGTAAAGCTTATAATGGTTGATCCAAAAAGGATAGAACTGTCAACTTATGACGGAATTCCCCACCTTATTACACCTGTAGTAATAAACGTAAAAAAGGCGACCAATGCACTTTTCTGGGCTGTACGCGAAATGGAAAGAAGGTATGAACTGCTTTCTGAAAAAAAAGCAAGAAACATAAAGCAGTATAACAATAAAATAGAAAAAGAAAAAAAGCCGGCAGAAGGAGAAACGCTGGAAAAACTGCCTTTTATTATCATTATAATCGATGAGCTGGCTGATCTTATGATTGTTGCTTCCAGGGACGTAGAGGTTGCATTGACACGCCTTGCACAGATGGCAAGGGCTGCCGGGATACATCTGATACTGGCAACCCAGAGACCGTCTGTAGATGTGCTGACCGGAATCATCAAGGCGAATTTTCCCGCCCGTCTTACTTTCCAGGTTTCTTCAAAAACAGATTCAAGAACCATAATCGATATGAATGGTGCCGAGAACCTACTTGGAGATGGAGACATGCTTTTTTTACCTCCCGGCACAGCCAGGCTTCAACGTATTCACGGGGCATATATATCAGAGGAAGAGATTACAGGGATTACTGATTTTCTGCGCAAACAAAAACCCCCAGAATACAACGAAAAAGTAACTGAAACAGTGGCCATCGATGAAACTAAAGGCGACGGGGAAGATTATGATGAAAGATATGATGATGCCGTGGCTCTTATCACAAAGACACGGCAGGCCTCCATATCAATGCTTCAACGCCATTTGCGCATAGGATACAACCGTGCCGCCCGTATTATCGAAACAATGGAAAGAGAAGGAATTGTCGGACCCTCGGACGGCTCCAAACCCCGGGACGTGCTGGCGAGGGGATATGATAAAATGCCATGATGATTTCTTAAAAAGTCTCCCGCTTCATTTCAGCGGGACGTAGTGCTGCATTTCGTAATCATTCAAAGTACCATTAGTACGCCTCATGATTCTAAAATTTGCACGCTCCTCTTGTCCCGCTGCTTTTTAGCGGAAGAATTTGAACTTTTTACGAAACAGTCTAAATCGGACTCCACAAATTGCTACCTGATCAAAATCTACTAAAAAACATCAAAGGCTTTCTTGACAAAGATGAAGGCCGGCGTCTTTATGAAATTGCCCTTGAGGCAGGCAGGTTGGGACCCTGTCTTGAAATAGGAAGTTATTGCGGTAAATCTGCAATCTATCTGGGAACGGCCTGCAGGGAAACCGGCACAATCCTTTTTTCAATAGACCATCACCGGGGATCTGAAGAGCAGCAACCCGACCAGGAATATTTTGACCCGGAACTATTTGATGCACATACCGGTTTCGTGGACACTTTTAAAAATTTCAGGAAAACAATAACAACGGCCGGTCTTGAAGATACGGTTGTACCCATGGTTTGCAAATCAGAAGTTGCTGCGCGTTTATGGGCGACTCCGCTTAGTTTTGTTTTCATAGACGGCGGTCATACCTATGAGGCCGCTCTTACAGACTACAATGCCTGGGTCGGTCACATCGTGCCGGAGGGGTACCTTCTTATCCACGATATCTTTAAAGACCCTGCAAAGGGCGGTCAGGCCCCCTATCATATTTATAATCTTGCCCTCGCCTCCGGCCTTTTCCAGGAACTTCCGATGACTAAAACCCTTGGAGTGCTAAAACGCCTCAGCTGCGGACATATCCCGGACAGTCTGCCAAACAGTAAAGAATAGACAGGGTTTACCCGGCGTCACTTACGCTATGCCAAGGCACGCAGGATAATCAGGATATGTTATTTTTTAATAGGAAGGAAAAAGAATTTAAGACCATGTTAGTAAAACAAATTCAAAAAAAATTAAAAGGCAAGATTTGATGGCTTCGTTTTTTTAAAATAAAGAACAATACTCTTTCCAAGGATTGGGTTAAGCAGATAATCTGCAAATTGGGTAATCCCGGGCTTTTTCATTATATCCCAGGTCAAAAACCGGTGATATAAATTCACCGGCGGGCAATCATCCCGTGTCGGGCCGACCAGGCATTTTAGCCACCAGTAAGGGGTATGAAGACTGTGGGCAAAATGGCAGTCCCATTTTTCAACGCCTAAGTTTTCAAAAATAGCTATAAGATTTCTCTTTTTATATATGCGGACATGCCCCTGGCTTGCATGGTGATATTCATTAGAAAGAGACCAGCATATGCGCTCAGGCCAGTATCTCGGAACACTGACAACAAGATTACATCCGGGTTTTAAAACCCGGATGACTTCACCTGCGGCGGTTTCATGATCCGGAATGTGCTCCATCACCTCAGAGAAGATAACCAAATCAAAATAATTGTCCTTAAACGGAAGACACATTACGTCTGCGACCGAAAGACTCCATATGCCTCCACCGTGTTCTCCCAGCTTGTCATGTAATTTCAGCCTTTTTTTGGCTTCTGAGACATCATGAAAATTAAGGTCGGCACCAACAGCGAATATATTTTTTAACATATATGCGGCACAGGTATGCCGACCTGACCCGCAGCCTATATCGAGTATTTTAAAACCGGGCTTGATGGAAAGCCTTCTAAAGTCGACGGTGATCACTTATCGCCTCTTGGTATGCTTCAACCGTTTTTTCAGCAGCCTTTTTCCATGTAAAATGATCCTGCACCCTTTTATAGCCGGCTGCGGCCAAACTTCTTGCCAGGTCAGGGTTATCCATAAGTTTTGTGATGGCTTTTGCAAGTGCGTCAGAGTCGGCAGGAGGAACAACGATTCCAGCATTACCGACCACTTCAGGTAATGCCCCGCCGGTTGTGCTGATAACCGGGACACCGCATGCCATGGCTTCTCCTGCAGGAAGGCCGAATCCTTCATAAACGGAAGGCACAACCGCCAGAGCTGCTTTAGCATATTCTCTAACAAATTTCTGATGATCGATTCGACCTGTAAATGTAACCAAATTTCCGATCTCAAGCCCTTTAATCAGTTTTACTATACCACTTTTCTTCTTTGGACTTCCGATAACAATCAGCCTGATTTTACGTTTTTTTGATATTTCAGCCACCGCCCGCATAAGATAGCTAAGCCCTTTTAAAGGTGTATCAGCGCTGTTTGTGACAATAATACGGTCTTTTTCTCTTGTGAAACCCGGCATGGGGAAAAAAAGATTAGTATCAATGCCATTTGGTACAATATTGAATCTATTCCGGGAAATTTTAAATTCCTTGCTTATATCTTCTTTTGCTGATTTGGATACCGTGATAATGCGCAGCAGTCGTCCGGCGACCTGTTTTTGCATTCCGACAAATGAATACCATCGCCTCTGTTTCATTTTATTCCGTAAAGATGAAGCTGCTTTAATCTCTATATCTCTGTCTACTGTTATTGGATGATGAATAGTTGCAACTGTCGGAATTAATTTGCTGATTGCCCATATGCCGTAAGAAAGACTCTGGTTATCGTGGATGATATCGTATTTATGAAATTTATTTCTTAAAAACAGGTATGCCCAGATTCCAAAGGTAAACGGCTCTGGAAAACCCATTGTTGAAACCCCTATCCATTCGATGAGATTTATGGGATTGGAAAGCTCCTTTAAAGTGGGAATCCTGAAGGGATCTTTTGGATTATAAAGATCGAGGCACGGAAGTCTGAAAACAGGAATATCGCTGTCTAGTTGCGGGTCAGGGGGGCCTGAAATCACTTCAACAAAATGGCCGAGGTCCTTCAGCGATCTGCTGAGGATTTTAAGATATACACCCTGGCCGCCGCTATGCGGATTGCTCCTGTAGCTTAACAGACAGATTCTTAAGGGGACATGTTTTTTCATAAGTATAGATCTTGTTGAGTAGTTGATA
>JASJGP010000473.1:0-3750 GCA_033791485.1 Desulfobacterales bacterium
GTCGTGGACAAGCAATATCAAAGGTGCTTTGGGTGAAGGGCTGATAAAATATCCCTCAAAAGTTTTTCCATCAACCACGTAGGATATTGTCTTCCCAGAAGCACTGGCAGTAGATACAACAAGCAGCATTAAAAAAACTGTCATGATATATTTCATATCTGACCTCCTTTCTCTAAAAATGCATTATCACTTAATATAATGCGATGGTTATCCGCAACTAGCCCAGCCGGGTATTGGCGATGGGACATTTAACTTAAAAGTGGCTGAAGAAAAAACCGCAGTTATTTTGCTTCACCCATCGAAGGAAGAACCGGATTGCGGTCATCAAGAATGTCGTCCATGCGTATTTTAATCAAAAGGCACCATTTGGCTAATGTTGTTAGGTGTATCAGCGTCGATAATCCTTAAAAAAATCCCAGATAATTTTGGCTGCATCATATCCACGCAACGGATGATCAGGTTGGAGGGTGCCGGTGAAATAGGGCCCTGGCCAGACATGCCCCCAGTTATTTAAAGTGTATCGTTGAACACGAACATTGCCCTGGCTATCGCGCCAGGTGCTACGGACGATGCCTCCCTGACAAAGAGAATCTTCTTCAGCCCGGGTTACACACCGGTTGTGCTTTAGCCAGAATTCGGTCGATATGCCCACCGAAAGGTACTCCCTACCACCCACTTTAGCCTTGGCGAATCCCCCTGCATAGGGAACCGCTTTATCCTCCAGACCGTGAAAAATAATAACCGGTAGGGGGGATTCAGGCGGTCTAATTCGCCATAAAGGTTTCTCAGGGCTTAATCGCCCACCTATTGATGCCGCCAAAGGGGCAATAGCCGCCAGCCGGTTCGAACGTTCGGATCCGAAGCGATGGGTCAACATGCCACCGTTGGAAAAACCGACCATGTAGATGCGGCTTTGATCCACCTTGAGCATGCGGCAGGTTTCTTCGATAGCCATGTCTATAAATCCGACATCATCCACATCATCGGAGGCCGCTTTTCCGCAACAATGTCCGGCATTCCAATGTTGCAGCCAACCAAAAATACCGATGCCGTTGGGATAGAGTACGAAAAAATTTTCTTTGTCAGCGAGGTCGCTAAAACCTGTTTGCTTTTCCATCGACCGGGCGGTTTCGAACGCGCCATGCACCACAATCACCAAAGGCAACGGCTTCGATGGCTCCCAGCGGGTGGGTAAATGTAAAAGATAACTGCGTCGAGCCCCGTTGTAACGTATATTCAGGTGATGGGTATAGGACAGGCCACCCTTGAGATGATCTGGCTTGAGGGCGGGCGTACAGCCGCCAATCAGCAAACAGACAAAAAGGCCACACAGACTTTTTAACATATTAAAAATTCCTGTTACGATAATACATCTATAGAAGTTTCTCTGCTCCGGCATAAACCTCTTCCACTTTCAAGGCTGCCGCAGCATGGCCTGGATGCTTTTTTGGATTCCATTTTTTCATATCCTCAAACAGAGTCCCTTCGGTGTGGTATTCAATCCTTCCTTTGACCTGATAGGACTTTTTTTCTTTGGTTAAAAAAAGAATCGATGCTTTGCTGCCTGACTTTATATTTTTCAGTGTTTTAGAAAAAAAGTTATTCGCCACCACAATAGTATCTTCGCTGAATTTTGAAACGCAGGTGGCGTATATTGAATTGGGAATTCCATCATTATTTACCGTTGATAAAACGATGGGACCTTCCCGTTCTTCCCATGCCTGACTCACTTTTTCTGGTAATGCTGCCATCACATTCCTCCTTTTTTTTCACCATACAACAGGATTTTAACTAAAATTGATACAAAAAATGCCATGCTTCTTCTTCGGTAATATTTTACATAAAGCCCAGCTGGACAAGTCCTCACTGTCTATGTGCGGATTCAGGATATGGCCGTCGACCTTTAATGTTGACGTTATACGGATTTGTTTTTTACCTTTTTTGTTCTCCATGGTTTGAAGATGGAAATAAAAATTGTAACCATCAGCAGTAAGACTTGAATAGTGCCAAAGATTAAGTTCATCTTTTGATTGTATAAGTATGCTTGGTCACTCAAAGAAGTCATTCCAAGTTTCCCAGAGATTTCCATCATAGTTGTTTCCCATGGACCAAGAAAGAAAGTTCCAAACAAAATAGCGGTTGCAGTGACAATCCATTTGAATATTAGCCAGGTGTGTTTGAAGAATCCCCAATTACTGAAGCATGAGTATATTAAGCCTGTAACCAGACAGCCAAAAGCACCCGGGATTACAACAACTGCCATATCCACATGATGAATGCTCTGGTTTATTCCATATAAGACTCCACCATCAGCAACTCCATTTTTTAAGAAATAAAGCAATAGCAGGGCAACAGCACCGCCTATCCAACAAGAAACTGCAATCAAGTGAAAACCTTTGAGCCATTTTAATCCTTTTGCTTTTAATTTCTGCATGTAAACCTCAATTTAGTTGAGCCATATAACGTTTTTCACGAGCAGCGGTCCATAATATTTACCTAAAATGCCATTATTACTACCGTCTATTCAATGAAATTGATATATTACTTTTCGAAAAAGATCTGATACATTGAAACATATTTTTCTTTTTCCAAAAGAAAGCTATCATCCTCCGGATAGTATTTGGCAATTTCAGCATTGTCACCTGCAAATTTTGTAACAGCTTCTAATGAATCCCAGATAGTTACAAGAAGAAAATGTGCTATATCCTTTTCGTTTTTCCGCTGAAAATATAATTTTTGTAAACCTTCAACAGAACTATAATCTGGTGCGGCTTTTTCAACCATGAAATTTTCATATTCAGCTGCTTTTTCAATTGCAACTTTACCATGCCATAGTCTCATAATTGCCATGATGAAATATTTCCTGTAATATAACGCTTACATTAGTGGCCGGAGCAAGCACAGCTTGCGGAGGTCCGCCTGCATGTGCTTTTTATAAGGGTTTAGTCGGTCCATGCGCATAATTCACTTAATGCTGTCGAATCTATCAAATAGCGCGAGTTATTCGACAAGGCTAGATGTTGTATTTTCTTTAACACCTTCTTCGTTGGAATAGAGTCAATATATTCTTTTGTTGTCTCTGAATATTCAGAAACATAACCCCACATGTGTAACACCGAATTACGAATAAGTTTTGGGTTTGGCGGTGTCTTTAACAATGTTGCTAATTCTAGGGCGACATCATGCATGGCTTTCAGGCCATGCTTTGATGTTACCCATTTTCCAATATCTTTATACGCTGTGATATTTCTCGCCATAGCCGAATATTTATGTTGAGCCCATAATTGTTGTGCATTTTGGGGTAAGGGTATTCTTCCAGGCTCACGCATTTCATATTTTTTTGAAAGAATGGATAACTGGGAAGCAGGGGAATCAATGAACACGGGTGGCCATAAATATTTTTTTGATCTTAAAGTCACCGGCGATCTATCAATGTAGCCTCTAAGATTCATCTCAGCAACGATCAATTTATGACGTTGTTTGAGCGCCCAACCATGGCCAACCCAGCGAAGAGTTTCAGGGTGCTTCGAGTATCCTTTCTTGTTATTACGAATAATCGATACTATTCCATGTAGTTCCCGATGTTCTCCTAGGAGGCTTTGTCGATTCAAATAACCTGGACTAACGTCCCAAATTCTCATGTAATGCCTATGGCCTTATAACGCCTGCGTCATGGGTGGCATGGTCCTCGCCGTACCATGCACGCGGTGGTGTACGCCCGGCATGGGCGTGAACTAATGGGGTGAAAGT
>JASJGP010000474.1:0-3626 GCA_033791485.1 Desulfobacterales bacterium
CAAAAGTTGAACTGGTAAACACTGAAATTATTAAAGAAACAGTAAGAAAAAGGATTGTTTTAAAAAACAGCCCCCTGAGTTTATGTATTCTCAGATTCAAATCAGTTCCTCATTATAATTCATAAGTATGACCGCATGCCGATTGCGTGTCAAGGCTAAAAGGAGGAGCGGCCTTCGCGGCCTCTGTATGAGCGCCACTTCGTGGCTTGAGGAGCAGCTCTTCGGGCTTTGAGGAGCCGTCCTTCGGCTTTGAGTTTTTGCCTCAAGCGAAGCGCTCTTTGAGCGTAGCGGTCATTTTGCGGAGCACCCCTCCATCACCTACTTCTTTCGGGATTTTTGGATCTTTGCCCATGTATCCCTCAGAGTTACCGTTCGGTTAAATACAAGCGCATTGCTGGAAGAATCTCTTGAATCTACACAGAAATAGCCCTGCCTCAAAAACTGGTAGCGACTACCCGGCGCTGCACCGGCCAGGCTCGGTTCAACCAGGCATGATGTCAATTTTTCCATAGAGTCTGGATTCAAATAAGTTTTAAAGTCGGCGCCGTCTTTTGCCTCGGAAGGATTTTCTTTTACAAACAGGTGTTCGTATAAGCGCACTTCGGCTTTAAGCGCATGGCCTGCCGAGACCCAGTGCAATGTTCCCCTTACCTTACGCCCGTCATCAGACCATCCTCCCCGCGTTTTTGGATCATAGGTGCAATGCACTTCGATAACTTCACCTGTTTTTTCATCCTTCACAATATCTGAACATTTAACATAATAGGCATGCTTTAATCTTACTTCACGCTCCGGCGCCAGGCGAAAAAACTTTTTCGGAGGATCTTCCATAAAGTCTTCCTTTTCAATATATAAAATCCGGGAAAAAGGAATTTTTCTTTTCCCCGCACTTGAATCTTCAGGATTGTTCTCCGCCTCCAGTTCTTCCACCTTACCTTCAGGATAATTATCTATTACCACCTTAAGAGGACGCAGCACACCCATTACACGGGGGGCGTGTTTATTCAGATCTTCCCGTACGCTGTACTCAAGAAGTGCCACATCTACCATGCTATCTCTTTTAGCCACACCGATGCGCTCACAAAAATTTCGGATGGAAGCCGGTGTATATCCACGTCTTCGTAGGCCGGAAATAGTCGGCATTCTCGGATCGTCCCACCCGGTGACATGCCCTGCCTCCACCAGTTCTATAAGCTTACGCTTACTCAGTACCGTGTAAGTCAGATTAAGGCGGGCAAACTCAATCTGCTGTGGATGATAAACTTTTAATTGGTCAAGAACCCAGTCGTAAAGCTGACGGTTAATTTCAAATTCCAGTGTACATATTGAATGAGTTATGCCTTCAATGGAATCAGACAGGCAATGGGTAAAGTCGTACATGGGATAAATACACCACTTATCGCCTGTTCTGTAATGAGACACATGTTTAATGCGGTACAAAGCCGGGTCGCGCATAAGCATATTGCCAGATGCCATATCAATTTTTGCCCGAAGTACGTGAGCACCGTCTTCAAATTCTCCCGCTCGCATACGGGTAAATAAGTCAAGATTTTCTTCAATGCTGCGGTGGCGATACGGACTTTCCCGGCCAGGTTCAGTCAGGGTGCCCCGATATTCCCTGATTTCCTGCACACTCAGGCTGTCAACATATGCTTTGCCTGATTTGATCAGCTGCACAGCATAGTGATAAAGCTTATCAAAATAATCCGATGCAAAAAACTGCCTGTCTTCCCAGTCGAATCCCAGCCACCTAACATCTGACTTGATCGATTCCACATACTCAATTTCTTCCTTGCTTGGATCTGTGTCATCAAATCTCAAATTGCAAATGCCCCCTTTATTTTCAGCAGCAATACCGAAGTTAAGGCAGATGGATTTGGCATGGCCCATGTGCAGATAACCGTTCGGCTCCGGTGGAAATCGGGTGACGACCCTGCCGTCGTATTTATTCGTATTCAGATCCTTTGCAACAATACTTCTAATAAAGTTGGGAGCAGGTAGCGACTGATTTGTATCCGATGTTTTCATGTTTTCCTCGAGTTGTAAAATCAAATAAGTACAGCTTCACATAATATCCATTTATTCATTTTTATGTATTCGCGGAACGTTGGAGTCGAGTTTTATCTCTACCAAATTTCTACTTTCCACTTTCAAGTTCCAAGCCGTGAATGGTTATATTTATTTTATATATCAAAAACCCCCGGTTAGCAAGTCAGAGATTTTTTTTGTTAATTAAACAGGTGAAAACACATTTTTTGGTTGCGGAATGTATGCTATATCAATAAGTAAAGGAAGTGGATTAAATCAAACAAGACGTAAATTATCAGGAAAGGAGATTTGATTATGAAATCTTTTCGGTTTTTTATTCTGCCGGAGAATCATCGGTTGATTCAGTTTCTCGTTCGGTAATGACTTCCGGTCCAAGTAAAACGGCTATCCAGCGTGATTCTTCCCTGCTGTCTAAAGCAATCTTTGCAGTAATAGTTAACGGCACGGAGAGCAGCATGCCGACAGGGCCTAAAATCCATCCCCAGAATAAAAGGGAAAGGAAAACCACCATTGTAGAAAGGCCTAAACTCTTACCCATAAAACGCGGTTCAATCACACTTCCCATTACCAGGTTTATTATTACATACCCGGCTGCAATGATCATCGCCTTGACAAGACCGATTTGAATGACAGCCAGCAGTACGGCCGGCACAGCGGCGATGATTGAGCCGATATTTGGAACATAATTCAATGCGAAAGCCAGCATGCCCCACAATAGTGGATAATCCAATCCCATAAAAAAGACAAACACGGCCACAACGGCACCGGTAAACAGACTTATTAATGTTTTAATAGCCATGTAATTTTTAACATTATTTACGAATTTATCAAAGCGTTCCAGAGAAGATTCCCGGTCGCCTGATATTGCTCGCAATTTAGCAGGAATGCTGGTTGCTTCGAGGAGCATAAAGATCGCTGTCATTAAAATCAAAAAGCCGTTTGTCAATAAGTTGCCCAGACTGTTTAACATTGATGCAACTAGTTTCATGGCCGCACCTGGATTAAATATTTCCGTTATTCCAAGATCGGAAATGTCTATTCCAAGTTTTCCGATCCATGCTATGATTCCAGCGGTTTGCAATTTAAGCTTTTCTTCATAAACCGGAAGGTTATTTGAAAAGTCTTTTACGGATGATCCCACCAGCCAGGCCATTAGAAATCCGACTATCATAATTCCAAGAATTACTGTTATGAGAGCCAGCCAGGTTGGAAGACCTTTGCGCTGGAGCCAAAATAGCGGCGTAGCACTGATGATGGAAATAAATACCGCAAGAAGAAACGGGACCAGGATGACTGTGGCAGCACGCATGCCTGCTACCACGATAACAAAAGCCGCTATTGTGATTAGAATTTGAGATGCTTTCATCTCCTGAGCGTTGATGGTCATTAATGTTGTCTCCTTCTCATGCTATTAGTGTCCGATACTGATTTAATGGAATATTTCGTGTTTTGCAACAAGTTTGACGGATCAATAATCCCATTTCCACTTCAAACCCACCTTATTTCCCCCCTTTTGAGTCGTACCGCCCTCGACCCTGACATTGGGAAGCACTTCGACCTCGACGGTGGCGGAAGTC
>JASJGP010000475.1:0-4248 GCA_033791485.1 Desulfobacterales bacterium
ATCTGTGTTAAGGCGGCCGATAAAGTATACAGCCTGGGAACGAGCAACATGAAGGAAATCACCATTAAGCGTATTGGCTGGAAACAGGACATCCTGATTTAATTTGGAAAAGTAAAGTTTTTATTAGAAGTGATTTTAAAAACCCGGCGAATTCAACTTCAAAGCACACCATATAAATCATTTGGCTGTCCTTGGAAAGAGTTGGCTTGGCAATGATACCTGCCCATAAAGAATGAAAATTATGAAGTAAAGCAATATTTTATGGATGAACTGATACTGCTTACAGATGGAAGTGTGAATACTCAGTCGGATATCGGATATGGGGCTTACCTGGCTTTGCCTGAACGTGGCCTTTCGTTGGATTTGTTGAGAACACGCGTGAAAGTGAGGCGATTTGAACATACGTCTTCAACGAAGCTGGAATTACAAACCTTATTATGGGCGCTAAGCGATATTCAAGCATTGGGGGTTAAGGTGATTGTGTATACGGATTCTCAAAACATTATGGGGTTACAGGGAAGACGTGATCGGTTTGAGAAAAATGATTATCGTTCAAAGAAAAATATACGTCTCAACCATTATGAGTTGTATCAGGAGTTTTATAGAATGACCGATCGGTTGGATTGTGAATTTATTAAAGTGCGAGGACATCAAGCATCGAATCAAAAAGATGATATGGATAGGCTTTTTACACTTGTGGATAAAGCTTCAAGGAAAGCACTGAGAGAAGATAATCGTTGACCTCTCGTTTCCAAAAAGCCGACGAGGGCTTCGGATTACATTTGTTTATAAGTTGATAGAATACTTGAACAATGATATCTTGCTTAACAGCAACGTAAGCCTCTGAAGTTTGTATCTTACATTCCTGAACCCAGCCTTACACCTTACCAAGTTCCTATACAGGCATTATGCTTTGCCTTGCTCTCATCCAATCCAGCCAATAAAGTCCGCTTGAATATATTCTTTACGTTTTTTTTGATTTCTGCCATAATCTTTTAGTTTCATGGGCATACTTCCTTTTTTTTATTGGTTAATTTAAAAACGATACTCGGGGATATCCCTTATTTTAATAAAAGTTGAAATCTGAGCTCTTATGCGAGCTTTGGAGAATGATGACAAAAACGCACTCGAACCTTGTGTTGATCGGAATGCCGGGCTCAGGCAAGAGCACCGCCGGCGTGATCCTCGCGAAAAAGACATCGCGCGACTTCGTGGATATAGATGTTCTTATGCAGACGTCACAACAACGGACATTGCAGGATATTATGGATTCGGACGGGTACGCTGTCCTCAGGAAGATTGAAGAAGACGTCATAGTTGGCCTTTCCATCCAAAACCATGTCATTGCCACTGGTGGCAGCGCGGCCTACAGTGATCAGGCCATGACTCACCTCAAGTCAGATGGAATCCTTATCTTTCTTGATGTGGATTTGGTTACACTGGAGTCAAGGATTAGTGATTTCAGCACGCGAGGCATCGCAAAACGACTTGGCCAGAGCTTTGCTGAGCTGTTTGACGAGCGCTTCGTGCTATATAATAAGCACGCAGACATCGCAATCAAATGTGATGGCATGACGCAGGAGCAAGTATGCGAAAGAATTATTGAGGAAGTGGGACAAGTAATGGTACTATACTAGTAGGCATGTCTTATCTTAAAAAGAGATGCAATCTAAGCTCTTATACGAGAATTCAAATGATAATTTAATAAGTTGAAATTGAGGTGAATAAAATGAATAAACTTCTTATTTTTCTTGCTTTAAGCCTATTTTTACATTTTTCTACTTCATATGCAGGAGAAGCTGATGTCATCAAGGTTGATGCAAAGAAACTTAGCAAAAACACCTATCATTTTAGTGTTACCGTTTTCCATAAAGATACTGGATGGAAACACTATGCTAATAAATGGGATATCATAGGGAAAGATGGTACTATTTTGGGGACCAGGATTCTTCACCACCCCCATGTTAACGAACAACCCTTTACTCGAAGTCTCTCTAATGTTGTATTCCCTGTTGGTGTTAAGACTGTCATTATACGTGCTCATGACTCTGTACACGAATACGGAGGCAAGGTTATTACACTTGAATTACCTTAACAGGGCCGTTAATTTAATGGAGAACTTTAATTTCAATGATCAGCTATTTAATCTTTGGAATAACCTTTGCGTTTGCAGCAGCAGTTCAACCAGGCCCGCTTCTGACGTATATCATATCCCAAACTATCAAAAAAGGATGGCGATCCACTTTACCGGCGGCATTTGCTCCTGTTATTAGTGATGTTCCTATTCTTCTCTTAGTCTTATTCCTTCTTAGTACTGTACCGGATAATTTCATTATCGTATTAAGAATTGGTGGTGGCATATTTCTTCTTTATCTTGGAATTAACGCGTTTAATTCTTGGAAAAAATATGACGCCAATGAAAGCGTTTCCAATGAATCGAGTCAACAAACCCTTCTTAAAGCTGTAGTAGTGAATCTTTTAAATCCAGCCCCTTATTTAGGATGGAGTTTGATAATGGGACCACTTTTCCTTGAGGGCTGGAAAATTGAACCGATCAATGGAATTGCTTTGATTTTTGGTTTTTATATAACTATGATAACCACTTTGGCCGGTATTATTATTCTTTTTGCTTTTGCACAAAAGCTAGGTCCAAAGGTTAGCAAAATTCTTCTTGGAGTGTCTGCAATTGTTTTATTCGCATTTGGAATTTATCAGTTGTGGTTAGGAATTTTTTAACTATTTATCATTTCATATGGCTATGGATACTTCTACCATCATTTCAGTAAACAATTTAACGAAATATTACGGCAGCACACCCGGCGTTCAAAATATCAACTTTACGGTGAACCAGGGCGAGATTTTTGGTTTTCTTGGCTCGAATGGCGCGGGAAAAACCACCACCATCCGACTGCTTCTCGATTTGCTAAGGCCCTCATCCGGAGAAATAAAAATATTTGGCGATAGTATTGATAGCCATTCATTAGAAATTCGAAAAAGGTGTGGGTATTTACCCGGTAATTTTTTTGCATACAGCAATATGACCGGCGCTGATTTTTTGCGTTTTGTTGCCTCCATGCGAAAGGCCGAGCCCGGAATGCAGGAAGGTTTGATAGACCGGCTTCAACTTTCACAGGACGATTTATCTCTAAAAATTAAACATTTATCTCACGGAATGCTGCAAAAATTGGGGATCATCCAGGCATTTTTTCATCAACCGGAATTACTTATTCTCGATGAACCAACCATTGGACTCGATCCTCTCATGCAAGAGGAATTTTACCGGCTTTTACGCGAAATGCAAAATGAAGGGAAAACCATTTTTTTTTCCTCCCACAATCTCCCTGAAGTTGAAAAAGTTTGCCACCGAATCGCGATCATACGGAAAGGTAAACTGGTAGCGCTGGAAACATTGGAGGGGTTGAAAAAGAAAAAGTTGAAACGATTGCATTTCACACTCAGTCGACCTGTTCCCGGTCTGGATTTACCGGGGGTTAGTTTAGTTAATCAAAAAGATTTAAGCTACGAATACTTAGTCGAAGGTGATCTTCAAATTTTATTGCAGCGGCTGTCAAACTTGCCAATCGAAGATTTAACCTTCCCGGAACCGGATTTGGAAGAAGTATTCATGGCCTATTATCTCAAAAAAGAGTAAGATATGTCCTATTTTTATTTCATTTGGAAATCACATCGCAGCTTCTTGATGTTTAGCATCTTCTTCATTTCTTTATTTCAGTTCTTAATATTAAGGTTGGTGACCACCATCGATTATTATTCGACCATCATGTATTTTATGAATCAACTTCCCGAAAACGTACAGGCTATGTTTGGTAAGGATTTCATTTCAATGCTAACGGTTGAGGGCGCCGCAGCTTTAGCATTAAATCACCCATTGGTTCTGGTCATCTTGTCCATTGGCGCAATTACGATTCCGAGCCGTCATATTGCCGGAGAAGCAGAAACCGGAACATTGGAACTGATTTTATCCTTTCCGGTAAAGAGGATTAAGCTTGTTTTGAATCTTTTTGTTTCAGCGGTTGTTTTTCTATTTCTCATTATTTTATGCGCCTTGTTTACTTCATTATTGTCCATTAGCATTTTTCACCAACTGACATTTGTCCTATTTACTAAAATGCTTAAGATTGGCTGTAATCTTTGGCTGCTGTTTGTATTCATAATGAGTTTGACGTTGGTATTATCTTCATTTGAAAAAGAAGGAAGCAAAGTTGGCATCAGAATAGCAGGAATTAC
>JASJGP010000476.1:0-3332 GCA_033791485.1 Desulfobacterales bacterium
CGTCTATCAGCTTGGTGGTATCTTCAAGCAAAAAATATTGATATCCCAACTTGGCTTGCAGTGACAAATACATAGTATTTTCTATCACTTAACTATCAGAGTTGCGGGACATTCCTTGATATATTGACAAGTCGAATGATTTATTGGGTTAGGGGTTGGGAACATTCAGTTTATAAGTTGACAGGGCGCCTGGAAAGCAGCCAAGGATGGGTGTAATAGACTTTCAGTACGTTTAGAAAAGTCTCAAAAAACAATAAAAATACTTATGAAGGCTAATAGTTTTAAGAATCACCCGGAAACCATATAATCATTGGTTGAAAACTGAAACATAGAGGTTTGATCCTCCCCCGAAAAAATGTAATCGAAGTTTAGCTGCTTTTTAGGGGAACTGTCCAACCAGACGGTTAACCAGCCCGCGAGAATGTTTGCCGATTTCCGCATAGGCTGTTGGCGTGGCTGGTTACCTCACCGTTGGCTGGTACACAAGGTTGTAGGATGCTACGATGATTAAGTTGACGCTTTTGCGACACGGTGAAAGCCTGTGGAATCGCGATAATCGGTTTTCCGGATGGGCTGATGTCGATCTTTCGCCTCAAGGCGAAACCGAAGCCCGGAACGCAGGCAAGGTTTTGGAAGCGGGGCGCTATTCCTTCGATGTTGCCTACACATCGGTCCTTAAGCGTGCGGTGCGCACGCTCTGGATTGTCCTTGATGAACTGGATCTGATGTGGATTCCCGTTGAGCGTTCATGGCGGCTTAATGAGCGTCACTATGGAGCTTTACAGGGCTTAAATAAGGCTAAAACGGCGGAACGTTTCGGGGAGGACCAGGTTCTCTCGTGGCGCAGAAGTTATGATATCCGCCCCCCGTCTTTGGACAAGACCGACGAACGGTATCCCGGTCAAGATGCGCGCTACTCCGAACTGGATGATCAAGATATCCCTTTGACGGAGTGTCTTAAAGATACTGTCGACCGCTTCTTGCCCTATTGGCACGCGTCTATTGCACCCGCCCTGAAAACAGCGAAAAGAGCGATCATCGTAGCCCACGGTAACAGTCTACGTGCACTCGTGAAGTATCTTGACCGTGTTTCAGACGAAGACATTGTCTCAATGAACATTCCTACGGGGATACCACTTGTATACGAACTCGATACCGAATTGCGAGCCGTAAAGCATTACTACCTGGGAGACCCGGAAGCCGTTGCACAGGCAACAAAGGCTGTGGCAGATCAAGGCCGAGCCAATAGATAAGCAAAGACAGCCAACAAATGGATGCACTGGATTTTCAACTCGCTACGCTCCTTGAAAACCAGTAATCCAGGACGTTATGTAAAAGAAATGAATAGAATGAATGAATCACTATATCTTTACGCACCTACCAAACTGTTCACTGAAAAACTGGAGAATATTAAACTCCATGATCCTCCGGGATTTGAACGTATAATTAAAGTAAGAGATAGACTGCTTGTAAATCCAAATGATGCTGATGGGAAAATGCACGGATTATATAATGGTCGATTTAAAAAATACGTGGGCAGGAGAGGATACCGCCTTATTTATTATTGGTGTGAACTTTGCAGAAAAGAAAACCGCAAGCTTGATAAAGTTTGTGATCATTGCGAAAAAATTCCTGATCAAAGTGTTATTTTTTTTGATCTTTATCATAAGAATAAGAGTAAAAGAATATAAACGATCAGGAATATAACGGCCTGCGGGACGTTCCTTGATAAATTGACAAGTCGAATAGTTAAAAAAATAGGGGCAGTCTACGTCAAAGAATGGGCATGATAGACCAAAGAACTATTTTCAGTGCGGTTAGAATCAAATGTTGAGATACCTATGGGGCTTATAAAAATTAAAAAGAAATATTTTCCAGATATGAGGAATTTATATTTTTCTGGATTTTAAGGCCTTCCGGATAATATTATATATGAATGTTATCCGGCTAGAAAAGTCTCAAAAAACAATAAAAATACTTATGAAGGCTAATAGTTTTAGGAATTAACCGGAAACCATATAATATCTTGTTAGCTGCATTGAGTAGGAGAAATAATGAGCAAGGAAAAAAGCATAATAAATTGCCCTAAGTGTGGCGAAGAAATTGACGTGAATGACATTTTGTATCATCAAGTTGATGAGCAGCTTAAAAAAGAATACAGCGATAAGATAGCAAAAGACAAAAAAAAGTTCGATTCTCAAGCGACAAAGCTGGAAAAGGAGCGAAAGGAGCTAGAAGCCGAACGAAATCAACAAAAAGAAGAAATAACGAAACAAGTAAATGATAAGGTTAAGCAAAGAGAGCGTGCCTTGAAGAAAAAAATTAAGGCAGAGGCAGAAGAGGAGCAATCGGATGCTCTTAGCTCGTTACGTGAAGAGTTAAATGAAAAATCATCTAAGATCAAGGAGCTTAATAAAACAACAGTAGAACTTGAGAAGCTCAAAAGAGAAAAAGATGAGTTGGAAGAGACAATAAAAGCCGAATCGGAAAAAGAACTAAACGAGAAGCTACTTGAAGAAAAAGTAAAGATTCAAAAAGAGGAAAGCGATAAAAGCGAACTTAAGTTGAGAGAACTTGAAAAGCAGTTAGAAGATCAAAAAAAGTTAACAGAAGAAATGAAACGGAAGCAAGATCAGGGTTCGATGCAGACACAAGGCGAAGTGCAAGAACTAGCCATTGAAGAGTGGTTGGCAGCTAAATTTCCATTAGACGTAATTCAAGAAATAAAGAAAGGTGAGCGCGGAGCGGATTGCATACAAATAGTGAACACACGAACTCAGCAGAATTGCGGAACAGTTTACTACGAAAGCAAGCGAACGAAATCATTTCAAACGGGCTGGATTGAAAAATTCAAATCCGATATTCGCGAGAAAAATGCAAATATCGGTGTGTTGGTAACAGATGTAATGCCGCCTGATATGACGCGTCTTGGATTAAAAGATGGGGTGTGGATTTGCTCTTTTGATGAGTTTAAAGGTCTTTGTATGGTTCTACGTGAATCCATTATTCAAATTAGTACAGCAATTGTCACACAGGAAAATAAGGGCGACAAGATGGGAATGCTTTATGATTTTCTCACGAGTAATGAGTTTAGGTTACAGATTGAAGCAATAGTTGAAGGTTTCACCCAAATGAAAACTGATTTGGAGTCGGAACAGCGTTCAATGAGAAGCATATGGAAAAAACGAGAGAAACAAATTGATAAGGTTTTATTAAATACAGCTGATATGTATGGCTCAATAAGAGGGATTGCAGGTAATGCTGTTCAGCTTGTTCCTCTTTTAGAGCTACCTTCAGATGATAAAGTTGATGTGAAATAACGGGAGATTATG
>JASJGP010000477.1:0-2720 GCA_033791485.1 Desulfobacterales bacterium
GGATAACAAAAACCTGTCTTTAGGAGATGATGTAATGTTTTTAGTCGTTGCCGGAGATATTCGAGATAATGTTATTCCTGCTCTAAGCGATACGCTTAATGCTATAAAGACAACCGTTACGAGCAAAACTGAGTTTTTTAAATAACCCCGGACCAGTTCCAAAGATTACATTATTTCAAATTACGTTTACCATGTTTGCGAGTTGGCAGTATTGACAGCAGGTTTTTTGTATACTAGGTCAATGATAAATATTTGTTTTAAAAGGACTTAAAATAACAACGACCGTATATTAAAAGTGACTTAAGCGGTTTTTTCCCACTTATAATAATGAAACATAGATTTAGCCTATTTTTCATCTTTGCTGCCATCGGGCTTCTGGTATTTCCCCCAGCCACCTATTCCCACCCCCATGTTTTCGTTGTTAATAAGATTATAATTGTTTTTGATGATCAGGGTTTTTCCGGCATCCGTGTCAACTGGGGTTTTGACGAATTTTTCAGCAGCATGATCGCAGGTGATTATGATAAAAATCGCAATAAAAAGCTTGAAAAACCCGAAATTGCCATGATTAAAAAAGAGGCATTCAGCTATTTGGCTAATTTTGATTATTTCTCTTTTATCAAAATCGGCGGTAAGCCTTTTAAGGTCAAATGGGTTACCGATTTTTCGGCTGCCTTATCAGGCGGTAAACTTAGCTATGAGTTCTTTATTCCATGTCATGTACAGGCTTCATCAACGTACAGGGAAGTCATTATTGCCCAGCATGATCCTACATATTATTCCGCTGTATTCTTCTGCAAAAATAAGCCGGTAAGAATTGAAGCAGGGCCAAATTTTGAAACCAGTTTTGAAATTGCTGAAAACTTGAAAGAGTCATATTATTACGGTATGGTCCATCCTATTGAAGTAATATTAAAATTTCGATTGAAAAATGATTGATGGCGTCGTAAAAAGACTCATCTACTGCGTTGTAACGGTTTTTCAGGAACTCGACATACTATATGTATAGCCTCGTCCCTGAAAAACCGCTACGCCTTGCACCCCAAGGGCACTTCCTGAGGGGCGTATATGAGCCTTTTTACGACGCCATCCAGCGTTTTCAAAGACTTTCAAATAAGCAAACCATAACATTTTGATATGATTAACAAGTTATTTTCGGTTACAGTGCCGCAAAGCGGCATATTGTAGTTTTTTTACGAGTGCATCATGATTAAAAAACTATCATATACCCTGATTATCTTTTCCCTGTTGATCTGTATTACGCCGGCAGTAGCACAGAATCCATTTACATCGAAAGCCCAGCCCAAAAAAGTTTTTCAACAGCCGGCCATGCCGAATCATTTTCTGGCTAAAATTTCTTTCTGGCAACATCAGCTCAATCAGAAAATGGCTGATTTAACTAGACAAGCCAAAGAAACCGGAACTCTGAAACCTTTTTTCTTTTTAATCATTATAGCCTTTTCATACGGAATTCTTCACGCAGCCGGCCCGGGACACGGTAAAGCAGTGGCCGCATCTTACATCATTTCTCAGAATAGAAAGATTGTTGACAGTTTATTATTCGGTAATATGATCGCTTTTTTCCATGGCTTTTCAGGAATGTTCCTGGTTCTAATTATATATTTTGTTTTGAATTCCAGTGTTTCAGGAACGCTTCTGGACGTATCCCGCATAACACAAATAATAAGCTATAGCTTTATCTTGCTACTTGGGACAGGCCTGCTTATGAAAAGTATTTATTTGTGGTGTCGCCGAACCGTTATTGATCGGCACTATGCTGATGAGTATACACGGGGAAGAAAAATAGGGAGTCTGGCTACAGCCTTTGTTGTTGGCATGGTGCCTTGCCCTGGTGTTGTACTGATAATGCTTTTTTCTCTCTCCCTTGATATGATCGGCCTGGGATTTCTTCTTGCTTTGTCAATGACTCTGGGTATGGCGGTAACTATTTCGGTGGTAGTTGTAATAGGAACAGTCGGTAAAAACCTTGCTCTTGGCGCACTGGAAAATCGAAGGAATCTGGCGGGAGTTGCTGGGCAAATTATTGAAACCATTGCCGCGCTGATGATAATGGCACTTGGCGCGCTGTTTCTGGCAGCAGCTTTTTAGTAAGGGTTTGCGAAAAAATTAGTTCGCAATTTTAAGCGTTGAGGCGTACGGCTGGCAAGGCGCGAAAGTGCAGGAATATCAAGCATATTCCGAGCTTTCGCAACGCAGCAAGGCGGGATGCATCGACGCTTAAAATGTGAAGTTATTTTTTGCGCGAGCCCTAAAGTTAGGCGCTTGTCTATTTATTTTGTTCTTTTTATAAAAAAATATCATTACTGATATTATAAATCAAAGCACCGAAACTTTTGCAAAAAGTGCCGTTTCGAAGTCTGCGCTTATCTGCAAAGGTTTCGGAGCGAATCCCGTTGTAGCGGGACACAACTTTAGTCACTTTAACTCACTTTTCCATTTTATCCGAGTTTAGATCATCACTATTTCTTTTTTTCGATTCGATCTGTACGCCCTGGCCTTTTTTTCCTGTCACCTGACAAGATTCACGCATTCATGTAGAAATACCTAATTTAGGTAATATGTAGATCTGCAAAACGAACCAGACACTTATGATTCCAATAAAAATTAAGATATTTTCCATTTTGTACTCCTTTCTACTTAGCACCCCAAGGGCATTTCCTGCGGGCACCATCTGTGATACTTTTTACGAAACGTTTTAA
>JASJGP010000478.1:0-2503 GCA_033791485.1 Desulfobacterales bacterium
GGCATCGGCGGATTTGTGGCCCAGCACTTTGGCTGGCGCCATGCCTTCGGGCTTGTGGCCTTTCCAGGGCTTATCATCGCCATTGTCTTTTATTTTGCCCAAGATTATAAAACCATCCGCCTCACTAAAAAAGAGGCGAACGGCAACGAGACAAGGTTGCAGTTCATGGACATGGCAAGACAATTTACCCATAACAAAACCCTGGTCTTCAACAACCTGGCCTTTAGCTTGAATGTCTTTGTCACCACCTCTCTTTTGACCTGGCTGCCAACCTATTTTCACCGGTTTGATAATCTTGCAGTGGACAAGGCGAGCATGAAAGCCAGCTCCATCATGGTGCTTGCAATCATAGGAGCGCCTCTGGGTGGTTTTCTTTCAGATGCCTGGACAAAAAGACAGGAAAACGCCCGTCTTTTGTTCCCGGCCATATCATCGATTCTAACGGGACTTCTTCTCTTTATCGCTTTCACATTTTTACGGGGAAACCTTCAATACGGTGTCCTGTTTCTCGTGGGCATCACTGCCGTGGCCTTTGTCCCCTCAGGGGTGGCGGTGACCCAGGATGTGGTGCACCCGGGACTGCGTGCGGTCTCTTTAAGCCTGAATATTATCATCCAGCATCTTCTCGGCTCAAGCCTTGCGCCCATTGTCATTGGAAAACTTTCCGACATATACGGCCTTGATCGCGCCCTGACAATCCTGCCCCTGTTTGCATTCCTTGCGGGAATCTTACTGTTCATCGGATCCTTTTATTATAAGCAAGACCTTTATGTATAAACGGGTCTGTTGTCCCTTAAACCGGGTGGGCAGTGTCCCGGCTGATATTGTATTTTTTGATTTTATAATAGAGAAGCTGCCGGGAAATCCCAAGGGCTCTGGCGGTTTTAGAAATATTTCCCTGGTTTTCAAGCAGCGTATTTTTTATAATATTTTCTTCATGGGCCAGCTTTTCTGAAATTAAATTGGGGGGAAGACCGCCTGAAGGCATTTTACCACCTTGTCTTCCAGATCTTTCTGGTCTTTCTGACCTTTCCGGCTTGGTTTTTAGGGACCAGTTTGAAAAATGGGTCTGCAGATACTGAATCCGGATCACCTCATCTGTGCCCACAATATTCATTGCCCCCTCAATCACATGTTCAAGTTCCCTGACATTGCCCGGCCAGTCATAGGTTTTGAAAAGTGCTGCCACTTCATCTGAAATTTTTTTCACTTTTTTGCCCAAGGCGATATTATGTTTTTCGATAAAATGGGTCACCAGCAGATCAAGATCTTTCATTCGTTGTCTCAGGGGCAAGATGTGGATAAAGACCACGCCCAGGCGGTAAAAAAGATCAGCTCTCAATGTTCCGTCTGCGATGGTAATATGGGGATCCTTGTTCACAGAGCTGATAATTTTTAAATCTGTTTCAATCTCTTTCAGGGCACCGACTCTTCTGACCTTGTTCTCCTGAATACTGCGCAAAATTTTACTCTGAAGCCCCACCGGCATGGAGTTAACCTCATCCAAAAAGATGGTTCCTTTGTTGGTTCTCTCAAACAACCCCGCCTTGTTCACAGAACCGGTAAACGCGCCTTTGGAGGTCCCGAACAGAATGCCCTCCAAAAGATTTTCAGGAATGGCCGCACAGTTTACCGGCGTGTATTTTTTGGAACTTCGGGAGCTGTGGTTGTGGATCGCCCTTGCAAACAGTTCTTTGCCGGTACCGGTCTCACCAAAAAGCATCACGGGCGAGGGGGTGGATGCGGCCATTCTAGAAGCATTAATGGCATCCACAAAGGTCGGATCTTCCCCGATGATTCTTTCAAATGTCATGGATTCAATGTCAAACTGCTGGTCTTTGCCCGGCAATGGCATGGATGAAATGGTCGCCGCCAGGGAATGGTAATCCTTTACGAAACAGATGCTCCCGACGATCTTGTTCTTGTTAAAAATGGGCATCACATTGTGGATGGTATTAGCAAATTTACCCATTCTTGTGCGATAATAAATGGGCGCGTCAATGATGGGCTTTTGTGTTGACAGGCATTGCATGATAATACTGCTGTCGTTATCAAGATCATATACATCTGTCACTTTGCGTGAAATAACATCATCGGGATGCAGCTCATCAATGCGTGACATGGACTGGTTGTAATAGACAATAACCCCCTTGGCATTTGCAACCATCACGCCATCACTGAACTCATCAAAAATACACAGATAATCTTTTCTATCCAGATCCAGTAGAAAACTTCCCGGTTTATTTTTTTTTGAATTCGCCATTTTTTAGAATTTTCCATCTCCGGTATTGGGTTCATTACAGGTTCACGATATGTTCATCAGATTTACCATACATTCGGCTTTAATTCAATTTTACCTGTGGTCCATTGAAAACCAATTAATATAGAGAACCAGGTATTTGATATCCCCATAGTATATGCTATGATCTTAGGATCAAAACCCTAGGGGTTTAAACAAAGAATTTAAGGAAGTCCCCCATGCCGTTTCCCAAAAGCCCTGACC
>JASJGP010000479.1:0-5016 GCA_033791485.1 Desulfobacterales bacterium
GTCCATTGGAAAGGAATCAACATCACGACGGGGAATGGAAAAACCGCATCGTCCTTTTTTGCTCTTTTCCCAGAGCAAAGGTTCGTTTAGTATAAGGCCGGTTGTGCCTAAAGATTCTTTCATGATTTCACCTCCCTGATCAGGATATCGATATCCTCTTTTGACATTGTTTCCGTCACGCACATTAGATAATGACCGGCAAGTTCTGGATAATAGGGTGCAAGGGGCAACCCGGCAACTATCTTATTTTCGAGCATTCGTTGGTAGGTTTTTTCAAAACCGGCTGGAAATTTAACTACAAATTCGTTGAAAAAAGGAGAGTTAAAGGGAATTGCAAATCCTGCTTTTTCAAGTTCTGATTTAAGATATGCAGCCTTATCATGATTCAGCAGGGATAGCTCACGTATGCCGGTGCCGCCCACTGAGGCCATGTAAATTGCAGACGCAAGGGCGCAGAGCCCGCTGTTAGTACAAATATTTGATGTCGCTTTTTCCCGGCGGATGTGTTGCTCACGTGTAGCCAGAGTTAATACAAAACCTCTTTTTCCATCCTTGTCTTTGGTTTCACCCACAAGGCGACCCGGCATATTTCGTACATACTTCATTTTGGCGGCAAACATCCCTAGAACCGGTCCACCGAATGATCGTGGGATACCCAGGCTTTGGCCTTCACCACAGGCGATGTCGGCACCCAGGCTTCCCGGATTTTTCAAAAGGCCGTAGGAAAGCGGTTCAGTGAAAGAAGTTACAAAAAGTGCTTTTTTCTCGTTGGCTATTTCAACAGAAGCCTTAAGATCTTCGACGCAACCGAAAAAGTTGGGCGATTGTATGGCAATGGCTGCAAGTTCTTCAATCCCGTCAAGAGGCGTAAGATCAGTCCTGCCGTTTTTAAGATAGGGAAGTTCGATAATTTCAAAACCGGTGGGCTTAAGGTAAGTCTCAACAACCCGGCGGTACATTGGATGAATCAGGCTTGACACGGCGATTTTATTTCGGCGGGTGATACGTGTAGCCATGAGGAGCGCTTCAGCCAAGGCAGAAGCCCCGTCGTAAAGTGATGCATTGGCCACTTCCATTCCAAGAAGCCTGGCTGTCAGGGTCTGATATTCAAAAATTGCCTGTAAGGTTCCCTGGCTCATTTCCGGCTGGTAAGGAGTGTAAGATGTTACAAACTCTGAGCGGCTGAGCAGGTAAGATGCACTATAAGGAATATAATGTTCATAACTTCCTGCTCCGATAAAAATTTTATACTCCGGGGATACAGCTACATTTCCTGCCAGCGTATCTATAAAATCGTTAAGTTCCCATTCAGTTAATGCCTCAGGCAACCTGAGATTGCCCGCGCAGCGACAGTCTTCAGGAACGGTGGGAAAAAGCCCTTCAAGATTGTCTGCTCCGACAACTTTAAGCATTGATGCAATATCTGCATCTGTATGTGGTAAATAGCGCATAGATTTTATCCTTTCAGCATTTTTATATATGCCTCTTTATCCATAAGGACGTCCATTTCGGCCACATCACTCGGTTTGATCTCTATCATCCAGCCGTTTTCATAGGGTTGGTTGTTAACATGTTCCGGCGTTTCTTCCAGAGTGGTATTGATTGCAAGAACTTCTCCTCCGATGGGCATAAAGAGTTCGGAAACCGCTTTGACGGATTCTACGGTACCGAATTCCTCCCCTTTGGAAAATGTGGTTCCTACCTCGGGCAATTCCACGAAAACGATATCGCCGAGCTGATCCTGGGCGTAGTCGTCAATACCGATTACGACTTTGTCGCCTTCAAGTCTTGCCCATTCATGGTCTTTTGCGTAACGTAAATCATCCGGCAGATTTAATTCATCTATTTCTTTCATAAATATTCCTCCATGTTTTAAAAATTAAAACCAATCACGAAAACACGAAATAGGGAAAGCACGAAATTATAATTTTATCTTTTTCGTGTTTTCGTCCTTTAGTACTTTCGTGATAATTATTTTCTGTTCAGGCTTGTCCTGGCTATGATTGTAGATTTATTCTTGCCTCTTAATTTCCTACACGATATCCATCTGTTCTAAAATACACAACAAAATCAAAATCCACCACATATTGTATGTTGAAAAATAAAACATACTGTCTGTTGTGTTTTTTTCTTTACAACCTAAATTTATCCTGTTATAAATTTAGGGATATAAAATATAGACAAACTTTACAGTATCTCAAAATTTAATCGGAGATCCCTCCATGAAACTTAAAAAACTTGAAATATCCGGATTTAAATCCTTTTTTGAAAAGGAGAGTATTGAATTTCCGGTAGGCATATCGGCAATTGTTGGACCCAATGGCTGTGGCAAAAGTAATGTGGTTGATGCGTTGCGATGGGTTATGGGCGAGCAGAGCGTTAAAACTCTCCGTGGAAAGTCCATGGAAGATGTCATATTTGCCGGTACAAAAGGTAAAATGCCCCTTAATATGGCAGAAGTGTCCTTAATTCTTAAAAACGACAACGGTTCTGCACCGGAAGAATTAAAGGATTTTACTGAAATTATGCTCACCAGGCGTCTTTATCGATCCGGCGAAAGCGCCTATTTATTAAATAAGCAGCCATGCAGGCTCAAGGATGTACAAAGAGTTTTTTTTGGAAGTGGTCTTGGTGCAAAATCGTATGCCGTTATACAGCAGGGAAATATCGGTGCAATCACTGATGCCGGGCCGGATGAAAGAAGATTTTTCATTGAAGAAGCCGCCGGAACCACAATCTTTAAAAGCAAAAAGATTGAAGCCCTGCGAAAAGTTAAGACCACCAACCAGAACCTTTTACGCATTAATGATATTATTTTAGAAATTAAGCGCCAAATGGCCAGCTTGAAACGGCAGGCAAGAAAGGCGGAACTTTTTAAAACCCACCAGGAACGTATCAAACAACTCGATGTTTGCCTGACACTTTTGCATTATGATGATTATACACAAAATATTGATGAAGCAGATTCTCTGTTAAAAGAGTTGAAGGATGCAGACATATGTCATTCAACACAACTTGAAAAGCTTGATCTGGCAATTGAAGAAATAAAACTGCAGCGCTGGGAAAAAAATCAGGATATATCGAAGCAAAAATCAAAAAAATATGAAATGCAGCGAGATATTGACAGAATTGAAAATGATCTTGCTCATTTCAAAAAAGATGTTGAAAGGCTTGCCATAGAAGCTTCAGAACTTGAATCGGCAAGCAAAGAACAGAAAGAAAAAAGAAGCAAAATAGAATCTGAAATTAGCCAGTGTAATAATCAGAGTATCATTATAAAAGAGGAAATTGATGAAACAAAGATAATACTCGAAAAAATGAAGTCTGATTCAGCCGGCATAAAAGAACAATTGTCTGTGCTTAACCGGGAGCTTGGAACCTGTAGCACAGAGCTTGTGGACAAAGTGGCCCTGGAAGCCAGAAATAAAAATATCTATCAAAATGCCTCAAGTAACAAAGAAAACCTTAAAAGGCGTCTGAAAAGGGCAAATGAAGAAGAAGCAATCGCAAAAAAAGAGGCTGCCGACGCCTTGAAGAGAGAAACCAGAGCAAAAGAGCAGCTTGAATCTTTAAAACAGAAAATCAACGATCTTTCAGATCGCATTGAAATAACAGGCAAACAACTCGATGATAGAAGTAAGATACTGGCCGGCCATGTAAAGCATGTACAGACCCTTGAATTTGAACAAAACAATATTAAATCAAACTATGCTGCCTTAAAGAAAATGGAGGACGGCTTTGAATGGTACAAGGACGGCGTTCAAGCAATAATGAAAGTGCATAGCTCAAAACCTGAGGGCGAAAACTCAAGCATCGACAAAAAAACCTCCAAACTGCAAAACGATGTCATATGCCTGCTGGCGGATATTATCGATCCAAAGCCAACCTTTGCAACTGCAGTGGAAGCCGCACTTGGAGAATCCTTGCAGTATATATTAGTTAAGGATCAACAGGCGGGCCTTGATGCTGTGGACTATCTTCAGTCTAACAGCGCCGGCCGCAGCGGATTTATTCCAATTTCAACTATCAGGCAAATTGAATATGGGCAGCAGAAAAAGCCCGTTCCTTCAAAACTTCTTTTAAACCATGTCTCAGTAAAGGAGGGCTTTGAAAAGATAACCAGCGCGCTTTTAGGACACGTTATTGTTGCAGACAATATTGAAGAAGCCAAAACAATCTTTAACCGCAACGGGGCACTGCAAACCGTGGTAACTAAAGACGGCGATATACTGTCCCATCAAGGCTTAATAATTGGTGGAAGCAAAGACAATTTTATCGGTATCTTTACTAAAAAACAGGAAATTAGAGATTTAAAGCACAGTATTGATGATTTGGACCGGAAATTGGAATCTGCCCGTGCAGATCAAACCGACATGGAATCGGAACTTCGCATTTTTGAAAGCGACCTGCAAAAACTGATAGAACAAAAAAACAAAGCTGCCAGCCAGGAAGTTGAAGCGGAAAAAGATTTTTACAAAGCCTCTGAGGACTTAAAACACTGCCGACACCATCTTGAAATTGTAGGTTTGGAACAACAGCAGCTTATGGGCGAAGAAAGCGATGCTGATGAAGAAATGGAAGAGTACAATAAAGCTCTGTCCGAAATCTCCGATCAGATTATCAGCCTGCAGAAAATAGTTGCGGAAAAATCAACTCAGGCGGACTCTATATCAGCCCAGGTAAACACTTTTGACCAGGAAACCGTCGAACTGAAGCTCAAACTGACCTCTTTAAACGCAAGACTGGAAAACAACAACAATACAGCAAATCGACTTAAAGAATTCCTTGATGATAATGTTAAGCAACTTGAACAGCTTACTGCAGAAATCAACCGAAAAAACCAAAAAGAAAGTTCTTTAAAACAGAAAATAAAAGAATTTGAGCATAATCTTTATACTAATTACGAAGATATAAAGATTGTGCAACATGCCATTGATAAAAATGAAAACGATTATCAGAACATTGATTCAACGCTGAAAGATAACGATGATAATATCTCAGGCATTCGAAAGAAAC
>JASJGP010000480.1:0-3159 GCA_033791485.1 Desulfobacterales bacterium
TTTCTTCACAGAAAAACTCCGGTTTTGGGTTAGAAAAAAACTCCGTGTATCGTGAGACCTTTGCGAAACGCTAATTTTTTACCGATTCATTAATCTTTTCAATCAGATCTTCAAGTTGACAAGGCTTGGTCAGGTAATCAAAAGCGCCATATTCCATGCCTTCCTTTGCGGCTTGTTCAGATCCATGGCCGGTAAGCATGATTACAGCCATTTCAGGGTACATTTTTTTAAATATTTTAAGTACCTCGATACCGTCCATATCCTCCATCTTGAGGTCTAAAACGGCTACATCAAAATCGTTTTTGCGAAGGGCCTGAATACCTTCCGTCCCGCTTAACGCCACAGTAACATTTATATTTCTTCTGGCCATCCTCTTGGTGAGCACATTCACAAAGCCTTCTTCATCATCCACCAGAAGAAGTCGGATCGGATTAACATTTTTATCCTTTTCCATGTCGTCTCCCTAAGCTCGCCTGGAAGTAATCTCCTTGACTCGCGCCTCGATTATTTTCTCTTCATGTGCGCGCTTTTTTTTGGTTGCTTCTCCAACCTTGGTAATGAGAATATCCATTTCGCAAGGCTTCATGAGGTAATCAAAGGCACCCAATTTCATCCCGTCAATAGCCGATTCTACAGTGGCATGCCCGGTTAGCATGATTACCTCCACCAGGGGATACTTTTTCCTGATTCTTTTCAAGGTTTCAAGGCCATCTATACCGGGCATTTTAACATCGAGTATGACGACCTCAATACTGCGGCTCTTTTCTAATTTGTCGAGTGCCTCCTGGCCATTGAAAGCAGTGGAAACATCAAGGTCTCTTTTCGTTAAGCGCTTTGTCATGGTCTCAACAAAAGGGACCTCATCATCCACCAAAAGTACGTTTGCCATTGCCATATCCATTCCTCCTTAATCGTCTATTCATATTTTTTAATCCACCGAGGCTTTGTTTCCCACAGGAAGGCTAATACTAAAGGTTGTCCCCAGGCCAACGGAACTCCTGACATCTATTTCTCCCCCCATCTTTTTGATGATGCCGTAACAGATGGACAATCCCAGACCTGTGCCTTTTCCCACCGGTTTGGTTGTAAAAAACGGATCGAATATCCTTGCAAGATTTGCCCTGGGAATGCCTGGGCCGGTATCCGCTATATCAACCAATACCGAGCCATTTTTACTTTTACTGATCATTTCAATGGTTCCGCCGTCCTTTTCCATGGCGTCCAGAGCATTGTTAATCAGATTTAAAAAAACCTGCTGCATCTCGGATAAAGATGCCTGAATGGCAGGCAGACTGTTTTGCAGGTTTGTACGCAGCTCCACATTGGAGTACCTGGCACGTTGGGCTGAAAGGCCCACAACTTCCTCAATCAGGTCGTTTACCTGGACAGCCTGGACCCTTGAATCTGTTTTTCTGGCAAAGCTCAGCAATTTGTGGGTGATTTCCTTACAGCGTTTACCCTGTGTATTAATTTGCTTTAATGCACGCTGGAATTCATCAAGGTTTCCACTTTTTTCAAACTCCTCTTCTTCCAGCAAATCTCCGATCCACCCTGCTTCCTCGACCATAATGGCAACGGGATTATTAATCTCATGGGCAATCCCTGCTGCCAATTCACCAACAGATGCCAGTTTGCCGGTTTCAATCACCTGCCTGTTCATCATCTCTTTTTCTCTGTCAGCCACTACCATATGTTTAACCGTTTGCCTGGACAGAACAAAAGCCATGGCAATAATAGCCACTCCTCCAAGCATAAAAATGATAATCGCAATATTCTGAGCATGCCTGAGCCCTGAAAGGGCATCGGCTGAAACCTGTTTATACACTAAAAGCCAGTCTTTATCTTTCAGGAAAGCAGCCACATAGATGCTTTTAGCTCCGGACTGATCAAGGCGTTCTTCAGTAAAAACCCCGTCTATGGCCATTTCTTTTTCGCAGTTATAAAAGTGGCCGTAACATCCCGAATGTGGCTTAAAATCATAGATCGGCTTGGTTTGAAACTCGCCTTTCTTATTTAAAATAAAGGCAAATCCGGTCTCGCCGATACGAATATTTTCCACAAGGCGATTAAAGGCCACAAAATCAATGGTAGCCCTGAGTATCCATGGCCGACCTTTCCAAACCTGTTTTACCGCAACGATAAAATGGGGAAGGCCGCGTAATCCTAAAAAAACATCGCTGATAACAAAATCATATTTCATGGCTTTTTGAAACCAGTCCATATCAGCATAATGGGCTTGTCCAAGATTGAATGGTCCGGCATAAGCGATTTGTTTGCCCTGATTGTCGACCACGCCCAAATCAACAAAAACCGAGCTGTATCCCTGGTGCAAAGTTCCCAATTTTTCTTTCAGGAATGCTTCGTTGCTTAACTCGTTTAAACTGAAACTTACCGACATAAACTTAACTTCCGCAAGTTTTTCTTTTAAAAAATCATCTATCCGCTGTTGATGCTTCTGTACCAGTTCCTGGAGATGGGCCAAAACCTTTATACGATATGATTTGCGAAACTGATAATAAATGGTGCTGCTAACAAAGAATACGGGAATAAAAGAAACAATAATAATTGTAAGCATAATATTCCGTTTAGAAGTTTTGTAATAATGATCCATTGCTTTTCTTTTTTGACGAATTGAGCTTTAATTTAATTTGAATTTAAACCTAATTTTTAAATATTTAGCTATTGAATTGTTTAAGTAAATTCATTTTACCAACAAAGTATCCCTAGTTAACCGCTCACAAGAATAGGCATCCCCATCAACGGCCAAAGAATGCCCACAGCGAAAGCGGTTACGATCATCAATATGATACTGGCCGGAATACCGTAGAGAAAAAACTCCCCGGTTGAAAATTGCTTGGAATCATAGGCAATGGCATTGGGAGCTGCACCCACCAGAAGCAGAAAAGGCATGCCTGCAACGATAAGCGATGAGAACAGGATTACCTCTCCGGCTACACCCAGATAGGGGGCTATTACCAGAGCCACAGGAAGCGAAATGGCTATGGCTGCAACATTCATGATAAAATTGGTCATCATCATAACGAAAAATGCAATGCTTAAAACAAATATAAACCAGTGAGATTCTTTAAACAGGGTCAGCCAGTTGATAGCCAGCCATTGGGCAGCGCCGGTTTCCCAGAGGCAAAAACCGATACTCAT
>JASJGP010000481.1:0-9493 GCA_033791485.1 Desulfobacterales bacterium
AAGGTGATTATTGCCAGCGGTTATTCAGAAAACGGAAAGGTAGAAAAAACCGTTGAATCAGGCGCAGCCGGGTTTATCGCAAAACCGTATCACTTATCGGAGATGCTAAAAAAAATCCGTGAGATTTTGGGCAGCTGATAAACAAGGACGAAAAAGGCGACAGCATAAACAGGAGGAAAAATGACGTTACATATCTGGTCAACAATCTGTGCACCAAGTATAAATATACAAAGCGGGGGGCAAAGGAGGTCTGTATTTATTCAATTGACAACGACCTGGCAAAGAAATTTGCAAACCCTTGAAAAATATAAAGGTCCTCTTAATTCGTTGCATTTATCTGGGCCTTCAGGCAATCGCAGTACTCATCAAAGATAAAATACATACATTTATTTCTTAAGCGGGATTTTTCGTAATAAACGCAGTTTTCCTGCTCTACATCGCTGTATGCCGTACAGACAGACATGATATCCCTTTTGCAGAAGCTGACAATCGGACCGGCCATTTAAAACACCCCCTTTATATAATCTTTATGCTTTGAAAAAGTAACCCATGTTATATCTCTTTATCTTTATTATCGACACTTTTTAAAAAAAGCTGAAGTTGTTTTTTATAGATGATGCCTTAAGACAGCAAAAGCATATTTTTTCTTTATTAACGAGGGTAGAAAACATGGCAAAAGGACAAATAATAAAATATCCTTTACTTCAAGGCAATTGGGGATGTTTACAAAAAACGGGATAGCTTGAATAAGACAAAATACGCCAAATTTTAAAGCCGGGTGTCAAATCCTTGATAAACTCGTAAAAAGCTGTTCAGTAATCCGAGATTACTAATTCAACAATGCCCCCAAAGGTCCCCTTTAGTTTACAATGTCAATCTTTTTTGCTTCAAATTCACCCTTGTCGATTTCGCCTTTGGCATAGCGCACCTTAAGTATATCCAGTGCACTGGATCTGCCGGCAGAAAAACCTTTTTCTGTACTTGTTATCTGCAAAATCCATCTGATAAGCAATATTAAGCCGAGAAGCACAAGAATCCAGAAAGCCATCATAAACCATCCGGAACTCCATCCTCCCATCATTCCGGGGCCCATGTGCCAGCCACTGTATCTTCCCGACCAAGCAAAAGCTTCACTCCAGGGGTAAAGCAGGAAGCTGAAAAACAGATATTTTGTAAATCCTGATATAGATGATTTTATAAGTCTCATGTTGCACCTCCTCTTAAAGTCCTCATAAACATCTTCACCTGTGTCGCCAGTTCACCAATAAGCCCTTTTATCTCCATATGTTGTTAATTTATTTTTCATGCTTTAAATAAGCACGCTATGATTTTACAGTTATTTATCTGCAACCAGTGTGCCAAATTTGAGGTTCTAACAATTAATACTTAATAACCAACTGAATAAACATGTTTATTTGATGGAGCAAAGCTATTTGCTTTAAGGAATAATTAATTCAGGGATATTTTAGGCGGGTAATATGTATACACTTGGGGACTTGTATTTGGATACAGGTGGATAAAAAGTATCCAGCAAAGAGTGAGAAAGGGGTCGATGACAGGAAGCCGATTTTTCCTAATCTTTTCAAGATCGGCAGCCAGATTGGGGCATTAACATTTTAAGAATTTGTATGATAATCTATTTTATGATATCCAAAGGTAAAATTGACGGTTTCGTAAAAGGTTAAACAAGGAAAGATGAAAATATGAAGAAACTATCCAACTATCCAAATGCCTATATCAGAACCTTTGAGCATAAGATAATCATCACCCTTACTGTTTTTATGATAATTTTTTTCAGTAGCCTGCCTTTTTTATATGCTGAAGCATCCAGTCAAAGTATTCCTGATGCAATAAAAAAATTTGCAAAAAATAAAAAGCGCATGAGAATTGCGGTTCTTGATTTTGCGAATACATCCGGCGAAAAGACCAGGTTTGACGGCTATATCGCTGATACAATTGTAAGCGAGTTAAGCAAATATTCATTGACGCTTTTAGAAAGAAAGAGACTTAAAATGCTCTTAAAGGAGCATGCCCTTTCACAATCCGGTGTTGTTGATTCAAAAAAGGCCCTTAAAATGGGTATGCTGTTGCCTTTGGATGTGATCGTGTCAGGTTCATATACTCATATTGGCCACAGTGTGGTTGTAAACGGCAGGTTTATTCATGTTGGATCAGGTGAAATTTTGTATGCTTTTACTGCATCAATAAAAACTCAAACTGAAAAGCAGGCAAAAAAGGAAGAAAAACCGACATGCGAACCGGTGTGGCGACCTGTTAATAATGCATTGAAAAATTTGAAAGATAAGATAGCCGTAAATCATGCAGTTGATTGCGCAACCGGTGTCCCCTTTGAGAGTGAATGCGGGAAGATCCATTACCAGGTAATGTCTACTTTTAGACGGTTTAATATATTCCCGGGAAAATATAATAAATTTTTAATTGATACACTGATCTTAATTGAAGATCCCTCAAGTGACGAACGAGCAAGGGCGATAGCAAGGTTTTATCTGCAGATAAAACTGTTGATAATGCAGAATGGAAAGCACTCCTGACTGCTCTTAAGAAGATGAATCATTATGCTTTGCATATCGATCTTTCATTGATGTTAAACAATAGATATGAAGAAAAGAATAAAGTCAGAAAAAGGATAGACGAAATCATCAAACTGACGGAAGCAAAAATGATAGGAAAGCCTTTGCCGTTTCCAAAAGAAAAGATGTTTTTTTCTATCCTTGCCGGTTTAAATGTATATCACAAGAAGAGCATGGCCAACCCTGTATATATGTTTGAAAAATATGAAAAACTTATTCCTGATAATGACAAGTATAATAAGAAAGCCGCAGAACTTTTAAAAATAATTTATATGGTAGACAACGACAGGGATATACAAAAAAAAGCATTGGCAAATTTAATACGGTTTTATAAAAACCGGGGGAAATCCGAACTTTTGGCCACAAAAATCGCTGAAACATTGCGTAGTATAGAATCAAAAATAAATGACCGTTATGAGCCCGATGAAAACAAAAAGATCAATTATAAAAATGACCTTGAAGTAGTAAACAGATCTTTACCGGAAATTATATGTATGTCTGTTGTCGCAGCCAGGAAAAAAGGGTTCAGGTCACAGGTAAATGACCGTATAGAATACATACTGAAAAATAATATCAAGTGTGAACATGCCCCTTTAGTCAAGGACCTTGAAAATGATATGCGATCCGGCGACTGGGACAGGAAGCTTAAGGCTATAGAGCTCCTTTCGAAAATAGGAGTTGCTGCAAAACCAGCCGAACAGACTGTTATAAAGTATCTTGGCCAGCAGGGTTTTGGCCGTAATGGTGGCAGGTTGCGCCGTTTTTGCGCTCTTACACTTGGAAATATAAAAACAGGTGACCCAAAAGGGATTACACTTTTGATCGAATCATTTCCGGACTATGATAACGGAGTGTCACATGAGGCTAAGGAAACAATTAAAAAGATCAATGTTGCAGCCCTTCCATATTTAATTAAAGGGCTTGCACACGAACACCATGCAGTCCGTTACGGGTGCGCGGAAGCACTTGGTAATCTCGGTGCTAAAGCTGAAGAAGCGGTTGAAGAATTGAAAAAAATTGCTAAAAAAGATGACAACCCCTATGTGCGGAAACAGGCCAAAGGGGCTGTTCAAATGATAAAGAACAGTTTTTAGATATCTGATTAAATATATGGTTAAATATCCGGCAGCTTTTTATGGTCTTTGTGCAGGCTTTAAAAATCATTTTTTCTTTGGTGTCCCTAAGAAATCCCTTGACAGGAGTAATCGATATATTACCTGAATTTTTCACGAGTTGGAGGCTTTCATATGCAAGGGATCTGAGGGCTCACTTATAGTACGTCGCAATGAGGCTTAGACAGTCCAGCTCTGTGGGATTTACTAAGGTTTCAAAATAGACTGCGCAAGAAAGTATAAAGGGTGTTTTCCGTGTCAGCCCCGGCCCCTTTTGCAAGCTACTTTCTTGCGCAACTTTTGAAAGTGGTTAAAAAAACCACTACTGAAAGGAGGGTAAATGAAAAAAAGAGTTAAGCTATGGGCGGTCCCTTTCCAAGGACCGCCCTATGCGAAAAAAAGCAGTGCGTTCTCCGACACACTGATACTTATATATAGCAAACTTTGTGCCAAACTATCAGATTTGATTGATCATCTTGAATATCAAATAGTTAGCAAAATTGTACTTGAAAAATTGGACAACAATAACCCTTTTTTTGTGAAAAATATTTCAGAAAAAATATGAAAAGTTTTTCACAAAGTAATTCCAGATAGTACACTAAAACCCAGGGAAAACGCATTTGGAAATAATGTAACCTTTGAAACCGGTCCAGGGCTTAAAAATATTTCTCCAGTCGACATAAGAAGAGGGTTGCCTGATTCAATTTGCAGGTTGGAAGAAATGTTTTGCAAGAATCCTGTTTTTCCCTGTAAACTAGGATAGAACCTGACTGTTCCGTCTGTAATAACGTATAGAGTCCGTAGTGTATATAGCTAAAGCGGTCCAGATTAAGACAAAGGTCCAGACCTGGGCCATGGAGAACGGCTCATTAAATGCTAAAATCGCTGAAAGGAACATACCGCTTGGGGCGATATACTGCAGCAGCCCCACTGTAGAAAGCAAAATACGTCTTGCGCCCAGCGTAAAAAAAAGAAGTGGAACAGCGGTGACCAAAGAGGCTCCCATCAGGAGCAAATCCATTCCATAGCTCACCCGGAATATAGACCCCATCCCTTTTGTATCTAAGTAGACTATGTAAATTAAGGCGGGAAAAGAAAGAAACATGGTTTCAACGGTTAGCCCTACCAGGGCACTCACCGGAACTACCTTACGAATCAAACCATAAAACCCGAATGTTAAGGCCAGAGTGATAGAAATCCAGGGAAAGACTCCATGGTAAATAGTAAGATATAAAACACCGGCACTTGCTAAGAGAACAGCCAGAATTTGAGGCTGTCTCAAGCGTTCTTTTAAAAATATCACCCCCAAAACAACGTTCACCAGCGGGTTGATATAATATCCGAGACTTGCCTGTAAAAGGTGATCGTTATTCACTGCCCATATGTATAGCAACCAGTTGCAGCCTACCAATATCCCCGTTGACGAAAGAATAAATAGCATGCGTAGATTGGTCACAATATCAATGAATTCTTGCCAGCGACGCTGCAAAATTACTAAAGGCAACAGAAAGGCAAAAGACCATACGATCCGATGCAAAATGATTTCCAGGGCAGGTACTGCCCCGAGCGCTTTCCAATAAAAAGGGCTGAGTCCCCATATTAAAAAGGCAGAGGTGGCATATAAGACGCCTAAAACCGGCTCGCTCCTTAATTTGGATGAATGAGCATGTGCCATACTATTTTAAAGTTCCGTGTAGGTTTCTGCTTCACATAAGAGCCGGACAAAACACGTCATATATCAACAAATCTTGTGTAACATCAAAAATTTTATGTTTCTTGCCCTTTGGCACTCGTACAATTACTCCAGGTTCCAGTGAAAAGTTCCCTGTCCCATCAACCCACATAACTGCTTTTCCCTGTATTAGATAGAGGATATCATCCTGCCCCTCATGGATATGTTCGGGCACTTCCTTCCCCGCTGGAACATTAACCAGCATACAGGTCACGTTCAAACCGTGTTCTTTCTCTGAAATCAAAGGTTTGATCGTAATCCCTTTTGCCAAAGGGTGGGGCATCCAGGAAACCTTTTCAACTGATCGATAAACTTCCATTGAATCCTCCCGTGTTGTTTTAAATGGTTCTTCTTTAGTCACCCTCTCCCATCCCAGCTTGTAGTATCTTTAATTTACCAGTCTCAATATAACCTCTTAATACAAGGCGTTACAGCTTCCCTTTCTTTTTCTCCTTCTTTTCCTGCCTCTTTTCTTTTACTGATTTAGCCGGCTTCTTTTTGGTGTCTTTTTTAGCGTCCCTTGCTTTTCCCATTTTTATCCTCCTGAAGAAAATATTTGATAAGAATTAGCCTTTTTTGCACGGACATCCCCGAAGGCTCTCCTGCAAACTTCTCACAAGTAAAGCATTATATCAAGATTTGATAATCACAGTATAATTGTGTAATAAGTCAACTCAGGCAACAACGTCGCCAAGGTTCCCCAAGTTTGTTAATATTTAAACTTAATCGTTTTCATATTGTCCTTTATTATCAGTATCCGGTATGCCCAAAAAATAAAGCAACCCGGAAATATTATCGCTGGTTATCACACCGTCACTGTAGTCTTTTAAGATTTCTTTGGGATTAAAGCCGATGGCCAAGCCGGCATTGCTCATCATAAAGCGGTCGTTTGAGCCATCGCCCACGGCAACGATCTGATCAACGGTTACGCCTTCAATATCGGCGACTTGTTTCAGTAATTCGCCCTTTTTTTCCGCATCAATGATTTCCCCCTTTATTTTTCCTGTAACAATACCGTTTTCTATTTCCAGCTCATTTGCGAAAACGTAGTCCAGTTTGAGGAGGTTTTTGAGGTGGTCGGTAAAGAAACTAAAACCTCCTGAAATCACGGCGATCTTATATCCCATAAATCTTAGAGTTGAAATTAATTCTTCCGCTCCAGGCGTGAGTTTGATTGTGTTGATCAACAACTCCAGCTTTTCTACGGGCAACCCTTTTAGCAACTTGACTCTTTCCCTTAAGGATTCTTGAAAATCCATGGCGCCGTTCATAGCCTTGTCGGTGATTTCCTTAACGACTTGGTCAACGCCGGCGGTCTTGGCCAGTTCGTCAATCACCTCCTGCTGGATAATGGTGCTGTCACAGTCAAACACAATTACCCGTTTGGGCCTGGAAAAGACGTTGTCGTCCCGCAGGGAAATATCCAGTCCCAGCTTTTCCGTATGTTTGTACAACACCTTGCGAAGGGACTGGGTATCCGGAAAATCGCAAGTGTCGACGGTCAGGTTCATGGCAATGTATTCACCACGGGCAATCATCTTGATTTTTTCAATGTTGATTGAGTTTTCGGATAAAATGCCCGAAATGGAGGCGACAAGGCCTGGGCGGTCACGGCCCATAAAGGTCAGTACCATTAACTTCTTGTTGGACTTGCGGCGTCCGGCCACATATTTTTCAGTACGCAAGCCTAAATTAAAATTGGCATTCACGGTCTCAAGAGACTGAACCATATCTTCATAGCTGCATTTAGAGGTGATCAAATCCACTACCAGGAACATGGAAAAATGTCCCCTGACCGCGCGCGCATCAGCGTCCACGATATTGATGTTCAAATCGGATAGAACGTTGGTTAATGAATGGACCAGGCCGGGTTTGTCTTTACCAACCGCCGATATGACATAAAGAGAGCTCATTGTTAATCCTTTATTATCAAATAGTTATCAGTTTTTCCTTCATAATTTGAAGCGGTTATACCATATTTCACCTTAAAAGCAAATATTTTGATGGCCTTTCAGCAGGCTTTAAAAATCAATTTTTCTTTGGTGTCCCCAATAAATCTCCGGCCAAGATAATATATCAAAGATGTCCCGATAACCACGAAACTCATTCCGATGTGGTTATATTTTAAAAAAAATGAATATTTAGCTTGCTATTGCATATAAAGGTGCTTAGTATGTACCATCAATTAAGTCCTGCCGTAAATAGGCGGGAGGGTTTCTTTCTGTTGGGATTATCCGTTTGTTAAACGCTATCATCCTTCAGTTTGTAACGTTGAAATTTTTTGAAAGGAGGATGATATTATGACAAATGGAACTGTTAAATGGTTTAATGACAGCAAAGGTTTTGGATTTATCGAACAGGAAGACGGACCGGATGTGTTTGTGCATCATAGCGCAATCAATGCGACCGGTTTTAAATCTCTCAGTGAAGGTTCGAGCGTGACCTTTGACATCGAGCAAGGGCCAAAAGGTCCGGCTGCTGCCAATGTGACCGCTGTCTAAACTGGTTTTTAAGACAATTAAAGGCATCACCTGTGAAACGGGGGATGCCTTTTTTAATGATCGTTCTCATCAAACCACGATTATGCCGACTGAGATTCTTTTGCTGTTATCAGCGATCTTATCTATCCGGCAACCGACCAGCACCAATTACCTGAGCTATACAATGGTATTAAATGAACATAAAAAAGGCAGGGCCCAAAAAAAACAGGCCGGTTTTTATGAAGGACAAAAAGTAGCGCTGCTTATCTCCGATCGAACCGATATGGGATTTACAGCCGTAATCAATGGTACCGAAAAGGGCATCCTGTATAAAAGTGAAGTATTTCAGACGCTTAAAATCGGTCAGGAAATTGACGGGTTTATCAAAAAAGTGCGTGACGACAAAAAAATAGACCTTTGCCTTCAAAAATTCGGCTATAATGCTATCGGTGCACTGTCCCAAAAAATTATGGATAAATTACAGCAACGGGGTGGATTTATTGCGGTCACCGATAAAAGTCAGCCGAAAGTAATCGCCGACATTTTCGGCGTCAGCAAAAAAACATTCAAAAAGGCCATCGGCAACCTTTACAAAAAAAGGCTGATTACCCTTGAAAGAGACGGCATACGGCTTCGAATTGCCGGTGCTTCGAATTAATCCACCTCCGGTAAACTCTGATCGTTTCCCTTGATTTTCCCATTTTTATCACCTCTAATAAAATTTACAGTTCAAGACACGATACCAATCTTTTCTGAGATGGGTTTTTAAAATTACTTCTGGATGTCGTACCGGTCAGCAAGCCTCTTTAATCCATCGCGTATGGGTTTTTCAATAGCCTTTTTTAAAATAGAGCCGAAAAAAAGAAAGGGTAGTTTCGGTTCAAAATCAATCGTATAATTAAGCCTGGTTTTACCCTGCTCATCGGAGAATTCCATTCGGCCTTTGTGATTTTTAATGGGGCTACCTTTGCTGACTACGTACTCCATCAGCTGGTTTGGTTCGAAGGTGACCACGGTTTCTTCAAAAGCAGGGGCTGGAAAAGCGTTAATCCGCCTGACTGACCCTAATCCATTTTTGTTTTCGTCTTGACTATCGACCACCCGTTTGATTTTTGCATTTACCACTTGCCCGAAAGCTTCGTGGTCCGTTAAGAGGCTGAAAATCGTGTCAACGGGTGCATTAAATAATTGCCTAATTTTAATGTGTTGTTCGCCCATGTCGTAAACCCCCTGTTAAAAAAATAAAAAAGATATCATCTTCATAGTTTTTGACACATAAATTTTGTTGAGCTTAAGGTTGAAAAGATTTGATTTTTGCGCAACACTATAAAATTAAACCGATTACAAATAAAAGAATAAAAACCCCAATCATAAAACAGGGACTACAATGCGAAAACATAATGGGAAACAGTTATATGGGATTCAGAAAATTTTGACAACATTGAAAATGGGTATGAATAAGGAGCTTAAAAAATTATCGATCAAGCAAAAACTTGCAATGAATTATGTTTCAAAGGAAAGCAAGCTTACCAGGATCGGAGATAAAATATATACCAATACGTTTACACCATATTTTCC
>JASJGP010000482.1:0-3141 GCA_033791485.1 Desulfobacterales bacterium
CCCCTTGAAGCCGGACTGGTTGAGCAGTATATTGCCAGAGGAGACAATCTGGAAAATCAGGATCGGTTTTCAAGCGCCCTGGAACAATATGAGCTTGCCCTTACCATTGAGCCCGGAAATGTGTCAGCAGTCCAGCATAAAAAGCAGGTCTTGTTGAGACTTTGGAACAGGGCCCAGGATCATTTCAATCGAGGGGTGATCCTTGATAAACAGGGGAAATATGACGCCGCAAGAAAAGAATATTTAAGCGCCCTTCAAAACTGGCCTGATCATAAACAGGCAAAAGAAAAACTCACCTCCGGCGGCGTGACCGATCAAACGGACGATTATATCACCCATATATTGGCATATGGTGAAAGTGTTTCAAAGCTTGGGTTGATCTACTATGGTGATCTGAAAACATATCCTGTCATTGGTAAATTCAATAATCTTGCGGATGTCACAAAGGTCCGTGTCGGACAAAAATTAAAGATACCGGTTGTTGAAGGCATATCCCTTGACCATCTTCAGCAGGCACAACAGGCGTATGTCAATTCCCTGAAAGTCAAAGAAAAAACAGATTATCCCCCCCTCCCCATGGTGAAAAAGGATACAAAAGAGATGGAAACCCCGCCTGAATTACCCATGGAGACAGTCCAGCCCGATCCTCCGGAAACCCTTCTCCCTGAAAAAGAGGTGACAAAAGAGGTGGAAAAAGAGATGGAAACTGTCATTGAACCCCCTGAAGAAAAAATGGTCATAAAAGAACCGGTTCCAATCTCCTATGACCCGGCTGTTGAACTGTTTAATAAAAAGGAATATGCCCAGGCAATTCCCTTGTTTGAGGCAGCCCAAAAGGGAGATCCTGAAAATGAATCCCTTCGAAATTATCTTTTTGAGTCCCATTTCCAACTGGGATTGATTCAGTTTAATTCAGACCAATACCTGCCGGCAAAGAGCAGCTTTGAATCTGCCCTTGACTATGATGTGTTCTGTGAGATGTGCCCGGACTATATTGAAAAATGTGAAAAAACCTATAAAGAAAAACATTATAATCTGGGGATTCATTATTTTGGAAAGGAACAATTGAAAGAAGCCATTGATGAATGGAAACTGGTCAAAAAAATTGATCCGGATTATAAGGATCTGGCCCCAAATTTAAAAAAAGCAGAACTGCTGTATGAAAGACTTGAAAACATTAAACAGGGTAAAACCCAATGATACAGCCCTCCTCCATTATTGTCCAGTTGGTTCATATCCATGGCCCCATGAAAGGTGAGATCCAGGAATTTTCCGGCAATGAGATCTTCATCGGCCGTCATCCCTCCTGTGATCTTCAGTTTCCCACAGATCTTGTGGTTATTTCAAGAAAACATGCCCATATTATCAGGGAAGGAAACCGGTTTAAACTGGTTGACTCCAGCACCAACGGAACCTTTGTCAACGGAACAAAGATAGACGAGTCCTGGTTAAAGGACGGGGATGTGATCTTTTTTACAGAAGGCGGTCCCAAAGTCAGTTTTTTAACCCGCCAGGGCGAAACCGTCCAAGCGGTATCAACTCCCCCTTCCAGCGCTCACCCCCTTCCGGTAGTACAGCCGCCCCAGTCTCCTCCACCTCCCTTTCAGCCTCAGCCTCTTCAAGAATCTGTACCCATTTCCCAATCGGTAACTCAATCACCACCAGTCCGGCATCCTCAATCTGCTCATCCCCCCCAGCACCAGGCAGCACCCCAGCCTGAAATCCGGGTGGAACCCGTCAGGGCTCCACTGGTAATTCAATACGGCGTGGTTTTAAAATCATTTAATGAACTTCCCATCACCCTGGGAAGCAGCCCAGACTGTGATTTGCCATTGGAACACCCCTCATTGGCAGAACAACATGCTCAAATTTTTTTCAGCCAGGGCAGCTACAGAATAAAAGACCTTACCGGTCAAAATTTGATTTTGATAAACAATCAGTCGATTATGTCTCCTGCCACCTTAACTCCCGGAGATAAAGTATATCTTACCACGGACGGGCCGGCCTTCCAGTTTATGGAAGGGGGGCGTATGGCTGAGATAAATATTTCCAGGCAGGACGCCATTAAAGGACTTGAAAACCCAGACCCCCAAAAAGACAAAGAAGAAATTACTAAAAAAAAAACAGGGTCTTTTTTTAAAAAAATCTTTGGTTAACAATTAATAAACATAAATACCGGTACCATTTTTCAACCCAAGCCCAATAATGGAATCGAAAGAGCGGAGCTATGCAAAAATTGTCGCCAAAATTTTATAAACGGCATCTTCCATGTGCGTTGCAAATTTTTTAACATTGTATACGGAAGACTTCTTAATCTACCTTAATATTTTCGTTGACAACAACATATAACACTACTATCATTAAAGTTATAGTTCTGGTCATATCACTTGATCCTTCGTTTTATTAATAGAGAAGTGTTTGGCATCAAGTCAATTGACCTGGACTATAAACGGCAATTGGCGCTATATCCCAAGCAAACCATCACGATATTATTCTTAGAATAAAAAGGTGAGGTAAGTTGTGACCAATTTCGACCTCAATACACTCCTGACCGAAATTTCATCCGACGCTCCTTGTGGAAAGGATATCTCTTATGATGCCGATTTTTTAGAGCTTGAACGTATCGCTGAAGGAACAGCCGAAACCCAGGTTGGGGATCATGTTCAGGAAGCCGTGAAACCTGATTGGAAAGAGGTTCGCCAACTGAGTTTGGGTCTTCTTGAGCGCAGCCTGGATCTGAGACTAATAATTTATTTGTCCGCCGCAATGCTTCGTTTGGAGGGAATATCAGGCTTTAGCAACGGTTTGGCCTTGCTCAGAGGCCTTGTGGAACAATATTGGGAGCATTTATTTCCACAATTGGATCCCGAAGATGACAATGATCCCCTTGAACGAATGAATATTATTGGATCCCTGTCCCCGCCGGCAACCGGAATGAACGATCCCATGCAATTTATCCCTCGATTAATGGCGTTACCTTTGTGCAAACCTGACGATGTGCGTCTGCCGCATGTGAGCCTGCGTGACATGCATATCGAATCCGGGGAAATATTGCTCAGCGAATCAGAGGCGGGAGGCGCCCCTTCATTGCAGCTTATTGATGCGGCCTTTGAGCAAACGGATTCTGGAACATTAAAGACC
>JASJGP010000483.1:0-2935 GCA_033791485.1 Desulfobacterales bacterium
CATCGAAGTTCTGATAAATGTCAAAGGTGTGCCCTTCAAAAACCAGCTTATCCGAAATAATTTTGTTTACCGGTGCTGGCAGGGTCACGTTATGAGAGAACAACGCATCCCGTACTTCCTCTGTTGCGTATATATCAATATTGTTATCACCAAGCTCTTTTAATATCACACCAGAGTCACCCACGTGATCCGCGTGCGCATGTGAGTAAACAATCCCACGGAGCGGTTTATCTGTGATCGTTTTAATCGCCTTTAAAACTCGCTTACCGGTATGAATCGGGGCATCAATAAGCAGAACGCCAGCTTCACCAACAAGCACGGTCACGTTGTAGTTAGCAACGGAAACCCAGTACATGTTTTTGCTTAAGCGTTGCACTTCGAATGGTTTTTTGAAACGTTCGAGATGTCCTCCTTCAACCTTTTGCATGTTAACCGCCATGGTTGTTTTCGAAGCGGGTTTGTAGATAAATTCACTGGCTGTTGCATTAGTCGTTAAAGACAGAACCAATGCTGTCAAAGCTATTATATATTTTTTATTCGGTTTCATTTTTTGTCCTATATATTTTCAAGTTTTCTTTCTGTTTTTAACTTCAATGCCACCAACTTTGCCTGTCGCAAACGGGTTCATGTCTATTTTGCTATTTTTTTTATTGAGTTATAAGTAGACTGGTCGCATACTAAATAGTTAAATTTATTTCCTACTCGGATGCTTGAAACCGAGCTGTTAGGTATTTCATCCGATGAATTATAGTGTTATTCCTTAAGTTGTGTGCCTGGTCTGAATAAATAATCCAACATTAGTGTGACGACCTCTTTCAAATGATCTGTATTACCATCAATTTTCATCTTTAGCATACCACCCTGCCAGACACTCCAAAGAATTTCTGTAAGTGCTGACGCCTCCAAATCCGCTCTGAACAGCCCCTGCTGTTGTGCATCAGCAATCAAAGTCTCTAATCGACTATTCCAAGCCTTTGCAACCTGCTGCATTTCAGCCTGGCACAGTTCACTGGCTGTACCTATTTCAGCAGCAAGATTTCCAACCAGGCACCCTCTCATCTCCTCTTTTTCAAGCTCAAGAATCCTCAGATTATAGACGTTTCGAATAATGGTAACCGGATCGTCATCAGTTTCATTGAGATAGGTATCAATCCATTCCGTAATTTGAAGATTGTACTGCTTAATAATTTCAGCGACAAAAACTTCCTTGCTTTTAAAATAGTTGTAAAAAGATCCTTTTGGAACATTAACGATATCAAGGATTTTTTTTAATCCGGTACCATGATAGCCATGCTCTGAAAGAAGTGACATACCTTCTGCCAAAAGTTTTTCCCGTGTCTGTTTATTTTTTGGACGTGCCATACCTAAAATATACGACCGGTCGGTCTAATATACAAGGGCCACTTACATTTTTTTTATATCCGGCAACACCGCATCAGAATGGATTCAATTTATCAGATCAATAGTTATACATACTTTTACTACCAGGCATAAGTTTCTTTATTTTTAGACTTTACCTTGCAATCTTAATTATTTACCTAAAACTGTAATTTGATATTGTTCCTAATTACGTAAGGTCAGAAACTTATCGTTGAACTTAACATTGCCACTGCGAAGCTCATCAATGTTGCGTAATACTTAAATGAAAGATGTTTCCTGTTAGTGTCAGATTCCGATTTCGGGCAAAACTTGGTCACATGACAGTTAAAATGATACCCCACCTACGCATTTTTTTAATGCATTATTGTACTTTCAAGGATTTTACAAAAAATGATATTGGAGTTGTTAGGCACGATGCAAGATACTAATTGTGCTGTTGATTTTTCCATAGGACCTCACCTTGCCGTTAGACCGGCCGGTGGCGGTCGCAACGTCAATCGTGTTTTTGTGGAAATCCAATCCAATGTAAAATATTTTCTTTTTCATGGTCTGCCTCCTTGGTTGTGGCTCTGAGCCGTTATGACCTTAATGGGTCGCACAGCTTAACCCACGTCGCAAGGGGCAGACCTTTCCCTTTCAAACATTATGTCTATGTACAAAACGCCATGTTGGAAATTGGCTGGCCACTACATCTGGTGGTTGGTCGTTTCTGATAAATTGTTGGGTTTGAAAAGGATATCAAGGGCAAAAAGCGATGGTACAATCTTGCGGATAACTCCAACTAATCAACGGTGCAGAGGGCTTCCGAAAAGTTTTGATACCACATAGTCAATTGATGTTCTGAAAACAGAAGTGAACTCAAAGCTGGGCAATAGAAAGGCCAAGTTCTGACTCGCTTGCCCATTTCGCCAATTCAATTACCGGCCAATATCATAAATCTGGTAATTGATGTTTGGATTGCATATACAAATTGTTTTCTGCTTATCGTTTTTCGTATATGTAATCAGCCCTATGCACGATTATCGAAAAATCATCCATATCGACATGGACGCCTTCCACGCATCTGTGGAGCAACGGGACAATCCTGCACTAAAAGGCAAGCCGGTTATAGTCGGTGGCGATCCGCAGAGTAGGGGAGTTGTGGCTGCTTGTTCCTATGAGGCCCGCAAATTTGGTATTCACTCGGCCATGGCTTGTGCCACCGCCTACAAGCGCTGCCCCCATGCTGCTTTCATCCGCCCTCGATTTGATGTGTACAAGTCCGTTTCGCGCCTGATCCGGGAAATCTTTTTAGATTATACCGACCTAATGGAACCGCTATCGTTAGATGAGGCGTTCTTGGATGTTACCGAAAACAAAAAAGGGATTTCCTCGGCCACACAGATTGCCCAGCAAATCCGGCGACAGATCTTTCAAGATACAGACGGTTTGACCGCTTCGGCTGGCGTTTCGTTCAATAAATTCCTTTCCAAGGTCGCTTCGGATGTTAACAAACCCAACGGTATCACTGTAATCACCCCGGACCAGGCCCCGGCCTTTATTTTTCCTCTTCCCA
>JASJGP010000484.1:0-3446 GCA_033791485.1 Desulfobacterales bacterium
CCTCCTTTTCAATGGCAGCAAGAAATGCAAGATTCACCACGGTTACAGCCGGTTGAAGATTTACCGTCATTGTTAGATCTTCCATTGGGCCTTTAAAGCAAAGCTTCGATATGTTTATCTTGCACGTTTCCTCTGCCATATCAAAAAGCTCTCTTACAAAATCATACTCCTGATATAAGTCGAGACCCATTCCAACCGACTGGGAACCCTGCCCTGGAAAAAAAAATGCTGTCTTCTTCAAAATATTCCTCCATTATATGTAATTAAATTGATAAAACCGGTTTGAAAGCCTCAGATAATTCTTGAGAGCAAGGCGCAAGCCGATTCAAAAGCGGAGCATACACGGAGTATGTGAGCATTTTGAATCGGCTTGCAACGCAGCTATCAGGCATTAGATGGGGTTTTCTAACCGGTTTTATTTGTCCAGCTTGAAAAGCTTCCTCGCCACATCTAAATAAACGGACTTATCTCTGTGGATGCCGTTGCCTTTTAAAACAAGTGTCGGATCATGTAAAAATTTGTTTATAATTGAATCTGTCATTCTTTGAATGGCCTGTGTATCAACACTTGAAACAGAATTAGACTGCATCGTTTTTTTTATCTCCGCCCTTGCAATGGTTTCGAGCTTGCTTCGCAGGGCAACAATTGTCGGAACCACATCGAGATTGTCATACCACTCCCGAAACCGGATGACGGCTTCGTCAACAATTCTCTCCCCTTTGATCGCCTCGGCTTTTCTGTCCCCCATGTTTTCATCAACAACCCCTTTTAGGTCATCAATATCATAAACATATGAGTTGTTGAGACGGTTTATCTTAGGATCAATATCCCTGGGAACAGCAATATCTATAAAAAAAAGGGGACGATTGCGCCTGTTGCGCATAGTGCCTTTTACCTGGTCAGGTCTGAGGATAAAATCAGAAGAACCGGTTGAGCTGATAATTATATCAACTTCCTTTAAATAGTTTGTGAGTTCTTCAAACCTGATAGCCTGACCTTTAAATTTTTTTGCGAGCCCAACGCCTCGTTCAAACGTTCTGTTTGCCACAAAAATCTCACCTGCTCGGTTTCTAATCAGGTGTTCAACTGCAAGTTCCGCCATTTCACCCGCACCGATAAGAAGGACCTTTTTTCTGTCAAGGGTGCCGAATATCTTCCGTCCAAGTTCAATAGCTGCATAACTTATCGATACTGCATGATCGCCTATTCCGGTCTCACTTCGAACTTTTTTTGCCACAAAAAAAGTCCTGTGCAACAAACGATTTAAAATAACACCGGAAGTCTTTTTCACTGTGGCGTTCCGATACGCCTCTTTTATCTGTCCCAGGATCTGGGGTTCACCCACCATCATCGAGTCAAGACTGGAAGCTACTCTGAAAATATGACGGACTGCTTCATCACCTTCATAAACATACAGCGCATCCTCAAATTGTGTAACAGGAACTTTTTTGAATTCAGAAATGAACTCTTTGGCCGCATCAGCGCCTTTGGTCCTGTTTTTAGTTACAAACAACACCTCAACACGATTGCATGTTGAAAAGATTAAAGCCTCTTTAATAAACTGATTATTATGAAGCGATACCAGCGCATCGGCGGTCTCTTCTTCTGAGAACGCCAGACATTCCCTGAGATCTACGGTCGCTGTTTCGTGGTTTATTCCAAGTAGTACTATATCAGGCATAACTTTATTTCGAACATCGAAAGATTGATGGCGTCGTAAAAAATCTTTTTCTTTTCTGGCTTATTCGGGTTAGTTTAAAATTTTGTAAACACCCCATGGTGTCCCTCTAGTAGAAAATTGACGCCAAAAAAAGTAAACAACAAAACTGCAAAACCGACAATGGCCATAATGGCCGCTTTTCGGCCGCGCCATCCCACTGTCAGACGCTCATGGAGAAGGGCCGCATAAAGAAGCCACATGATACCGGCCCATACTTCTTTCGTATCCCAGCCCCAGAATCTGCCCCAGACAGATTTGGCATACACTAACCCGGTAATAAGCCCGATGGTAATCATGGTAAAACCGACAACGATACAGGCATATCCCGTGGTGTCCAGCAGTTCAAGTGAAGGAAGGCGCTTGAAAAAAAAGCCACGAACCTTGGTCTTTATTGAGCGCTCCTGCATCAAATACAAAATACCTATCCCACAAGCCAGGGCAAGTGAAGCCTCCCCAATAAAGATTGTAATAATATGAGAAATCAGCCAGAAGTTCTTAAAGATATTTGTAGTCTGAATAGTCTCACCTGGTAATAAAGATGCACCAATTACTACCAGAACTACCAGCGGAGCGGCAAATAAACCCAAAATTTTAAGGTTGAATTTATACTGGATGATTAAAAAGACACCCGCAATCGCCCATCCTGCCACCATAAGGGTTTCCCGAAGATTCTGAGCCGGAAAATGGCCTGTTTTTATAAAACCAGAGGCGATGATTACGGTATGGAAAAAAAACCCGGCCAGCAGAATAAAATATCCTGTTTTCTGCAGATAGTCTTTTTGCAGAAAAAGATATGCAAAATATCCTGCCGCACTTAACATGTATAACAAGATAAAAATGACTGTCACAATTTCCATTGATCACACTCCGACCCTGATTTTTAGGTTCGCTCTTAATCTATGTTCGCATGAGCTCATCGAACCGAAAGCCTTCTCCAAGAACTTCGCACAGCAAAGAATCAATTTCGTCTTTTCGATTGCCGCGTATCATATCAAGAAGACTTCTGCTGATAAGTTGTTCAAAAAGTAGTTTATGTTCCTCTGGTTCGTGCTTATGGCTTAAAAGTTTTTTTCGTATCGCTCCCATCAAGCGGAGCAACACAGCATACTCATTCCCAAATTGTTCTTCAAGTTCTATCCGCAATTTCTTTGCTAAAGCCGGACTTTTTCCGGAAGTTGAGATACTGATTGTCAAATCCCCCCTGTTAACTATGGAAGGCAGGATAAAATTACAAACTCTTGGACGATCCGCTATATTGCACAGCATATTAAGTTTCTCTGCGTCTTTGCTGATCTGGCGATTCAATTCTTCATCATCGGTTGTGCCGATAACAAGAAACATTCCGTCAAGATCAGTCTCCCGGTACGGCCTCTTTTTCAGGACTATTGAGTCGTTGTGGGTGAGTTCAAGCAGTTGACCGCTAACCTCAGGGCTTACAACTGTCACTTTTGCTCCACACTCTAATAGTGTTTTGACCTTTCGAGTGCCCACGGAGCCGCCGCCGACCACTAAACATTTTCGATTCTTTATATCAAGGCTTACAGGATAATATCGCATGGAGTCCTATTTATTTTCATTATCAGCTACACAAATTAGCCGTTTCCATAAATCCAAAAAATGAGTTTAAAAATATATATTTGATAAATCAAGGAAATATTAATGCAGCTTGTATTTCTCACGCAGCCTTTCCGAAAGATGACTAATCATTTTAAAGGCTTTTTCCACT
>JASJGP010000485.1:0-3379 GCA_033791485.1 Desulfobacterales bacterium
TAATTTTGTTTGATGTAATGATACTGCGTACGTCACCGAAAAGATCAATAGCTCCCACAAGCATGCTGTTTGTTTCGCCATTTTGAAGAAATCTGACACCTGTTTCAAGAGCCCTCAGGCCGGAAGCTTCTCCGCAGGAAACAATAAAACTGGGCCCGCCAAAGCGAAATTCCCTGGCAATCCTGCTGGCGACAATTCCGCCCAGAGCTCCAAGTGTTCTGGTGTGAGAAAGGGGATGGCCGGATTCTTCCCTTAGCGATTTGAGCCAGGATTCTTCTTCTTTTTCACTAAGTTCAAGCTGATGTCTTTTTTCCCAGGTTTTAACCGAATTAGATAAATTCCAGCGTTGATGAAAATTTGTTGCTTCAAAGTCGAATTCAAGACCGATGATTACTCCCATTTGAGGACGTTCATCTCTTAATTCAAGATTTGCATCGGCCATTGCACCTGCTGCAGCCTTAAGCATTAGAAGGTGCTGAGGGAGTATGTCACAAATTTCATTTGGCGGTATGCGGAAATCACCGATGTCGATTGAAAGCTCATCCATAAAACCACCGTAAAAAGTCTGTCTGCCCAGGTGCCTGTTTGCGATATCGTCACAACCGATCCACCTGTCTTTTGGCTTTTCTACGATAATTGATTTGCCGCTTAAAACAGTTTCCTGAAAATCTCTCAATGATTTTAAAGATCCAAAGATAGCTTCCATACCGACAATGGCGATTGGAACATATTCTTCGGTTTTAACTTTTACAGTATGCCCCGCTTTCAGCTGGATTTCCGCTTCGCCCCAACTGGCTTTGCTGGGTGCCCCTCTTTCAGCGGGATTTCCGCTTCGCTCCAACTGGCTCTGCTGGATACTGGTTTCAGGGTTCCACTCTTCGAAAAGGAGATGACCGTTTATTCCGCCGAAGCCGAATGCACTAACCGCGGCTCGGCGGGGAAGATTGGCATTCCTTTTTTTCCATTCTTCAGCAGATGTCTGTACGCGGAAAGCGCTGTTTACAAGAGGGCTTTTCTCCGAAGCTTTGTTAAAATTTAGTGATGGCGGTAAGGTTCTGTGTTTAAAGGCCAAAAGAGTTTTTATCATACCTGCTGCACCGGCACCTGTTAAAAGATGACCGATCATTGACTTGATTGATCCGATTGCACATTGCTGTTCGCTCCAGCCGGATTCACCCCACAGGCTTCTAAGGCTGTGCAATTCGGTGTTGTCTCCCACAGGTGTTCCCGCTCCGTGGCATTCTATAAGATCAATATCGTGGGGCGACCAGCCGGCGGATTTATAGGCGCTATGCATCGCTCGAAGCTGTCCCTCGCTGTCAGGAGCAAGAAGATTTCCCCTCATGTCATTGGAAAGACCGATGCTACGTATCAGACCATAAATATTATCACCATCATTTATAGCGTCTTCAAGTCGCTTTAAAACAAGTATTCCAGCACCTTCCCCAACTACAAGACCGTCAGCACTTTCGTCAAAAGGAGCGCAGCGGCCTGAAGGTGACAAAGCTCTGAGCTGGCTGAAACCGACCTGGGTATAAAGGCATTCCGGTCTTGATACGCCGCCTGCCAGCATTGTATCAGCACGATGAGATAAAAGTTCATCACAGGCCAGTTTAACCGCATAAATAGATGACGCACAGGCGGCATCCAGTGTATAACTTCCACCGCCAAGGCCAAAGCCCCTGGCAAGAACAGCTCCCGGAAGGCTTGTAACCCTGGATGACAGGGATTGATTCCTGGTAAAAGAATTAATTGTGCTGCTGCCAAAGAGCTTTTCTTCAAAGGATGACCCGAATATTTCTCTTGTTACAGATGAAGATGCATCTGTCGGCAATGCAATTGCCGCAAGAACAACGCCGGTGCGTTCTTTTGAATTAAGTGAAGCTTTGCAATCTGAAATGGCAGCCCTGCCTGTATGGAGAACCAGATGGTACAAAGGGTCGAGCTCATTTAAAAGCTCTTTATCAATGTCGATTCCTTCAGGATCAAATTGAAAATCATTTATAAGACAACAGCGCCTGGAAAGAGCTTTATCGGGCATTGGGTCAGGGTGGACCATCAAGTCAGGATCGACTATCCACCTGTCTTCTGGCACTTCACGGGTCGCTTCGACTTTATTTATTATGTTCTGCCAGAATATATCAAGGTCAGGAGCGGCCGGGAATAACCCTGCCATTCCTACCACGGCAATAGGTGATTTTTTATTCATTTTCTAAAATGTTGAAAAAAGTTTTGTTTATATGTTTTGCGCATCCAAGGGGTGTTTATATAGCCGAATCGGACTTATATGACAAGCATCAATAGTCACATTTTATATTGCATTTTTTCCTGAAAAAATAGTATTGTTTGTATGGTATTAAAGCAAGATAATATCATTATTGTAAAAAGGAGATGTAAAATGCCTTTGTATGATTTTTTATGTTCAGATTGTGGAAAAATTAGCGAAATCCTCGTGGCTTCGTCAAATGAAAAAGCTAAATGCATATCCTGCGGCAGTGGAAATGTTAAAAAAATGCTTTCGGCACCTTCATCTTTATCCGGAGAAGCAAGCGGCAGAATGCCCGGTTTGGGTGATACCGCCTGCTGTGGATCTTCACCAGGCCATGCAGATTGCGCCGGGCCGGGAAGTTGTTGTGGCAAAATACCATCTTAAAGAAAATTCATTTACATGAGCCATTTTCAAAATGTTCAATTTCGAAGTCTACGCTTATCTGTTCGAGATCAAGGAAGGCGAAAATTTTAACCACAGGTGCCGCGTAGTAAATGCCCTTGGTTTAAATACTTTTTGTATTTCTAGTATTAAATTTTGAGCTTGACGCAGATATCAGACAGATAAGCTAAGACTTCGAATGGGGACGTTTTTAAAATGGCTCACATGGATGAATATCAAAAAGAGCAATACGATGCTCTATTAATGGCAAAGGAGCACCTCGCAAACATTTCTGCACCGGAAAGACAGAAGCTCAACAACGCCCTGGCCGACTATCTCTTATTTCGTGATAAAGTAAACACTTTCCTTGCCGACCATTTTTCACAAATTTGTACCCAAAAATGTTATCAGAGCAAGTTAAGTGCCTGTTGTTCTCGAGAAGGCATTATTACTTTTTTTGCTGATGTAGTTACAAATATACTGGTTTCAGAAAAAAATGAGATAGAGGCTTTACTAAAAGTGCTTCAACAACCCAATAACGGTTTCAAGTGTATCTATCTGGGCGAACAGGGGTGTATGTGGCGTGTAAAACCTATTGTTTGTGAAATGTTTCTTTGTAACCAGGCAATAAAGGCTGTGTTTGATGAGAAACCGCAGGCCCATGAAGAATGGAAATGTCTTGAGCAGGAAAGGAAGCTGTTTACATGGCCGGACAAGCCGGTTTTTTTT
>JASJGP010000486.1:0-4476 GCA_033791485.1 Desulfobacterales bacterium
TTGTTAATCATTATATTTCCTCCGCATTAATTTTATTATACTCTTTATGGGTCCCTATAAACCGAATAAAAACAGTTTGTGTTGGGAAATTGATTTTTACCACCAAGCGGTACTTGTTCCCTCCAAAGTTAAAGACAATACGGTTAATTTTTAAAATACTCGCTGAGCCGTATTGCGCTTTAATTTCTGGCCATGACTTCCAATTGGCTTTTCTGGCTTCATGCCACCATGCATCAATAGGCCCTTTAGCATCTTTACATCCTTTTCGCTGGTAGAATTTTATCAATTGAGGTCTGGTTATTACATGCATAACTTATATAATGAAACGTTCCCTAATTAATGTCAACATAAAAGTTCCCAAAATGGGAACAACGATTGTTTTTTTATTTTGGAACGAGTGTTTCAGCCAAATTTTTCGTGGTGGAGCCGCGGTAAATGTCGGGCTGTAAACATTCGTTATGATTTAAGGACAAAAATCAAGGAAACTCCGCCCCTCTCAGAACGGCAGGACTTCAGCTCGACCGTCGTAGAAGTGTTCTAATCGTTCGAACACCGAATCACGGTCGATCGAGCCCGCGATGCACACGCGACCGGTAACAACCCTGTAGTTCAGCTTGATCTCACCGAAATATTCAATCAATTCGTCCTGCTCGGATGCAGGCAATTCTCCAGTATCCGTCCGAATACGCCAGAGGTCATCCTCCAGCCTCACGATTCGCTTTTCCATCTTATATTTTCCTCCAGCCGAATGTTTCAAAACAACTGATTTCACCCGGCTCATTTAGATCTTTAGAATTCATTATGAAAGTCTCAAATTGAAGGCGTTAAGAGCCGTTCTGGAGGGCTTTGAATTAAATTTATTTTTATTAACGAATAGTTACGATAATTAGGACTTGGTCCGACCCTCTTTTTTTATCTTTAAATAGAGATTTGATCATTTTATTGTTCAATTTCTTCAAGTTTCGTTTTCAATATTCTGATGATCGTTTCACATGTCTGAACACTCTTTTTCCGCCCCTTGTTTTCATAATACATCTGATTCAGTTCCGTTTTCTCAATGGCCTGTTTGAGGTTTGATTTTTGTACGGTATGAGAAAGATCTTTCCATGATCTGGTTACTTCTTCCGCCTGTGTTGTATTGGTAAGGTTCATTCCCTGTGATAAGTACACTTATTTTCCTCTGTTGTAATTATATTATTTTCTTCTTTCGTTTCCTGTAACCTGAAAAGGAATGTTTAGGATCTCCGGCTTAAAGATGCAAAAGAAACTCCCACTCAAGTTCATAAAGTCTGCCTTATAAAACAAAATCTTTAAATGATTACAAATCAATAAAATTGCTCTCCTGCTGACGGAGTCAGCATTCGTCCAACTTCCAAAATAACCGGCTCGACCGGTTCATTTTGAATGTTGGAATCTCTTTCTATATTGCTCTTTTTCGCCCCGAAAAGAGTGATATAGCCCTGATATGATGGCCAATTTCTCTTTTTGATATACCGGAACCAGCTTTTGTTGTGCAATGCCAGGATTAATGATTATTATATTGTAATATACTTAACGGACATCACAACTTTTTTTCCTGCCAACGTTTTTTTTAAGGAGAACACCCATGAATTATCAGAATGCCCAACTGCCCGAAGGAGCAAAACTGGCTGGTGCCACCCCTGTCATGACCGAAAAAACAATTGCAGCGGGTATCCTAGCAAAACATATGGCCCCCAAGGGTAAATGCGGTTTCCTTGTGGTGGAGGAAGGTGCTTGCCAGTTTGTCTGGGAGGACGATGCCACCAATCCTATAGACTGCGACCCCGACCACCCGGTTGTCATCGTTCCAGAGCGCTACCACCATGTAACCATCACGGGACCTGTCAAACTTCGGGTGGAGTTTTACGCGCTTCCCGTGCGCCTGGAAGGTTTAAATGAAACCGCCTCACGGCCGGGAGAAAATTTTATCTAATGCCGGGTTAGGTAACGGACAAGATGATCGAGGAAGCCAGCACTGCAGTTTACGACGGTATTCAGTCGCCGAGAACCTTGAAAACAACCGGTATCACCAGGTTCATTTTTCTTGTTAAATTTTATAATGTAATAATCAAGGTTTGACCTCCGCTTTAATCTTTTGGATAGAACAAGGTCACTGAGGTATCAAAATCATGATCTATTTTTTTTGTGGCCTTTTTAATAGCGTATGGATGGATACCTATAACAAAATACGCAGAATCACCTGTTTCAATATATTGTTTGCTCTGGACAGGTATAATCCAATGTGTATACGCATCTGATATCTTAGTTTTCTCTGCAACTAAATCTGTTTTATCAGTTTTATTTCCCTTGATAAGCATTTTTTCTACTAACCCTAAATCTGCAGCTTGCCCGCAGCATTTGACTTGTTTGAAATCCAATTTGAAATGGTCATCCTCACACTTTTGGGAAGGATCAGAGGATATTCCACCCGTTAACTCAAAGGCCTTAAATTTTCAGCGTCCTTGAAAATACACCTTAAGCCTTTTGGTCTGCGCATCGCTCCAGTGCACAGGGTCACTCACGGCAACCCAGGCATCAATATAGCTGCTTGCTGAATAATTGTGCCCCACCCCTTTCGGGACCTTGTCGGCCATGGGCAAGTCAAACATCACCTGTAAAAACGTCACTACGGGAAACCATTTCAGATCAGGACTGATGTCCGGCCCCCGTTCGCTGCGGATCCAGTCCGGCTCACGAAAGTACATATCCGGTGTAAAAAAGACCATGGGATCGCTTGCGTATTGAATGTAGACCAGACGCACTCTGCCCCACTTGGCTCCGGGAATATCCAGCGCATTTTCCTGGGCCGTAAAACGAATAAAGGAACTGTCCTCCACGACTGGCTGCCACTGGGGCGAACCGGGTTTGCGGCTGCGCATCAGTGTGGGCGCATAGGTGCTTGGAAAGGGGGTGCCTGCAAAGACACCGCCCTGGATGGGATCCCGCAGTAACGATGCAATTTCAATTGATGTTTCTGCGCCCAGCGCACCAAGGCTCAGACCATAAATATATAACTCCGGACGCTCATCCTTGGGCAATGTCGCCCAGTATTGATAGATCTCTTGAAACAAGCGCCGTGAATCGACCCGTACGCGGGTTGGGTCCAGCAGCAAGGTCAGCCAGCTTGGCAGATAGGAATACTGTACCGTTACCATGGCGGTATCCCCCCTGTGCATGAACTCGAAAGGATCTACCCCGGAGGGATCGTGCCAGCCGGTTCCCGTTGGCGTGGCCACCACCAGTTTGCTTCGCTCAAATCCGCCCGCACGAATCAACTCCTCCAGGGCAAGCGCTGCCCGCCTTTCACCGGTTTTTGCACTGCGCAGGCCAACGTAGACACGGATGGGATCCCGGACATCTGTATCACCAAAATGCGCTGCAATGGCGGCTTTCGTGGACCCCATGCTAACGAAATTTTGGCCTCTGCGCCCAAGACTATCCCATGAAATCAAAGAGGCATCACTGCCTGTCTGCCATGGGTTAGCAGGCCTTCTTGCATCGGTATCCGTGAGCGCATCCGATGCGGCGTAGATTTCGTCCATAGTGTTCACCAGATTTCGAACCGCAAACTGATTACTCAGCGTCACCACTATCACAACAACAATGACCGCACTGATCACATTGGTAATACGCGGCGGGATGATTCGTTTCAGCCGTCCTGCAATAAAGAAAAACAGATATTTAATGCACCGTGCAAGCAAAAGCAGCACCAGTGCCAGCACAATGGCAATCAGTGCCATGCTGATGATCCGGCCATCTTCTTGTTCAGGTAACTCCATGACAAGGCGTAAGTCGTTTTGCCATTTATCAGACAAAAATAACGATACGGAGAGTATCACCATCACAGCAGTTGTCGAAATGTAATGAAACACACGACGCGGACGGCTGGCCAGCGCTGGCAGTTGCATATAGTGCCAGAGTGCTACACAAGCGACCCCCAAGCCGTATCCAAAGATCATTGCAAACCCCGAAAGCAGGCCTTGCAAAACAAACGGTCTTGGAATCATCGACGGTGTAAGGGAAAGGCTGAAAAATAAACTTGCTGCGATTACACCGATATAAGGTGGCGCTTGCAAAAATGTGGCAATAAAAGATCGCATATGTTGAAACTGGGCTCTTTGAACTATTATTTTATCGAATTCTTGTTTCAATTTTTTATTTATAAGTATTTGACCGAGTCCGGATATCATTCAAAAAAAAGGATATCCGGCGGGTTATCTACTAAACCATACATTTTAATTTTCAGTATCCTCTCTCCCGAATACAAAAGGCCTATGGTTGATTTTTAACGCTTCTTTATGGGTGCCGGCAACGAGCATCGATTTTATCAGGCGCGGGGGGTGAGTCAAGGAAAACGATCGCCTTAATAAGCATCAGGTTTTACCCATGTGAAATAGGTGTTTTTACAGGGTTGTCAGGTAGGATCGAAGATTGATTTTCTGGTTTTGCAGACCC
>JASJGP010000487.1:0-5228 GCA_033791485.1 Desulfobacterales bacterium
CCTTTTAACGACTTGACAGTTAAAGCTTTCCCTTTAAAATCAATATCCCTATTTCCTTCTCCTGTATAAATCCCATCGGAAACTATTATTGTATCCTCATTTGATGATGCATCAACCGCTTCTTGAATTGTTTGATATTCACTTGGTACATTCAAAGTTGCAGCAAAGATTGGATGATTACAAACGAAACAAATAAAGAAAACAATGCTAATAATTCTAAATAATTTCATACCAAACTCCTTTCTGTGCTGTGAATAGAGACATGACAATAAGTTCACCAGTTTTTTTCTGTAGAACTCCGATTGTCGTATAACATTCAATGGTTACCAAAAAAGAATTGAATTGGCAACACCATAACACTCAGATTATCATGATAAACAGAATTCTTGGTAATTCCATTATATGGGAAAGACCAAAATCAAATTTCCAAATCTTCCTTTACGCTATATTGGAGATATCGTTGAATTTGAAAAATGCTGCCAGGATATTCTTTATCATCAAACGGCGGTCAAGTTTCAAATTCTTTCCGATGAAGTATATTTTGGTATCCATAAGAAATTTGCGTCTTGAATACTCTCAACAGGGAGAATACTCATTGAGTATAAAGAAGCGATATCCTTTGTTTCAAAGTTTAATTTCTTAACTACATTGAAAAAAACTTCTATTATTGATATTGGTCTCCGTAACTACAGCAGATATAATAGAGGTTATAATGAAATTTGAGAAACCGATTTTACACACTGCAAAATCCTCAGATGCATCCTCTCTATCGAAATTAGCAGAAAAAACATTCAGAGAAGCATTTGCCAAATTAAATAGAAAACAGGATTTTGAAAAATACGTGACAGAATCCTTTCCTGAGGATAAAATTAAATCCGAAATTTCTGACAGAGACTCTTTTTTCTATATTGCCAAGTTAAAAGGTCAATGGGTTGGGTATGCAAAACTTTGCCAAAGTCCCCCACCGGAATGTGTTCGACCATTACCATCAATTGAGCTTTGCAGGCTTTATTCCTTGCAACAATACTGGGGTTCCGGCATTGGCCTCACTCTGATGGAAAAGTGTATAGAACATGCCCGTAACAATGCATTTAAATCCATTTGGTTGAGTAGCTGGAAAAAAAATAATAGAGGGAATGCATTCTATAACAAAATGAACTTTGAAATTACTGGATCAACAACCTTTGCTTTGGGCTCTGATATTCAAGAAGATCATATTTTTTCAAAATTGTTGGTGTAATTTCATTGTCACATTTTAGCCGACAATGACGGTGACTTGACGGTTTTTATCGATTTGTTCTCCAGATCCGTCCCGGGCCTGGGGCGGTTCAAATAAAGTCACATCAGGTTACACCGGCAGCTATCAAACATGGTTAAAAGAACAGGTGGAAACTGACCCCGCCTGGGTAAAATCAATCTTGGGAAAGAAACGCTTTGAACTTTTCAGCCAGGACAATAGCAAGACTTTCCTTCTATTTTTCGGGAGGCAGTTTGACCGTGTTTACATGGTTTGCCTGTGAAATAGTATAAATGACCAGCTGCAACAGCCCCCCTCTTTAGTTGAGTGCATTTGCTCAATGGTTAACTTGGCATGGCCATAGGTTCTTGTCATGGGTTACTTCTGGTCATCATCAGGTGCTGCCCAAATAATATGATTTTTATTCACGAATAGCACCTTATGCTTTACCTGCTCATCGGTTTCTTTATGGTACGAGGATGCGCCATACAATACTAAAAAATCTTCTTGTTTGCTTCCCACAAGATCGCTCAACCGATCATAACCAGGGCCTTTTTTAATATTCACCTGACCATTGACCGTCGTGCCATCTATCAGTTTTAACCGAATGATTCTACTTTCAAGGGATTTGTCCATGTATTGCCTCCATGAAAAACTTGGGGTGAAAAAGATATAAGGACTGATGATACCAAATAGAACGACAAGGAGGATGATAAAATGTCAATAAACTCAGGTAGATTTATGAGTAAACTCCAGTTCATGGTGGGTCTGCCATAGTTCTTCATTGAGTTTATTCCCTGAAGGATCATGGCAACTAATTTTTATATATTGGTTTAAGATTCCTAATAATTGTTGGCACAAAAATTGAAAACCTTTTCACCCGTTGTAAGTTTAATTTGACAGACCTGCTTGGAAGCAATAACCCGTTCTGATTTATACAGGCCGTTTGAATGCAGCCCAGCCAATTGGGTACTAAGGAAATCCAGAAATATTTGTGTCATCGTATCTTTCCTATTTTCTAAATTAATTCTTCCGTAAAACTCACAACACCATCGTTAAGAAGAATTCTTATAAAATGAGTCCGCATCTCGGGGGTTCCCCAATTTTCCAAATATAAAAACTGATTATCATTCCCCATAAGGTTGCTTGTTGATAGTGAACCAACCATGTACTGGGTAAAAGAATTTTTAAAATAGAGATCTGTGCTTTTCCTCAAATATAGTCGGTGGGTGTGGCCGCAGAAAACATCCTCAATTTTATGCTCCCTGACAAAATCGGTCACATGGAAGGAGTTCCGGAGCGGCTCTGAATCCATGGTAAGAATCGAGTGGTGAATTAACATCATGGACTTATCATATTTTAGCCCATTGATCTCCCTTGAGATACTCCTTAAAATTTCCTTTTCGACATAACCTTCATCTTCATAAAGAATATTGGAATCGATACAGATAACAAGCACGGTCATGCCATTAATGGTCAATAGCTTAACATAATTAAGATCAGTGAAATGATTTTCTGTTTTGGTAATATCCTTCTGCAGATAAATATCTTTCTTGGTCGTCAGTTCTGGTCTTGATGGTAAAATAACCTCATCAAGATCGATGTATTTCCTGAAATATTCATGGGCTCGCAGATTTCTTTTATCATGATTGCCGGCAATAGAGATGACATTTTCACAGGTGATTCCCTTTAAGAACTGTCCTGCATCCTGATATTCACTTTCCAGCCCGTCAGTGGTATTGTCACCCGTATTAATAACCAGATCTGCTGGATATGAGTTGATTTTACATAGCAACTTCTCGTCATTACCACCCCAATGGCGTGCCCCAAAATGCAGATCGGATATCTGTAAAATATTCACTTCAACTTTCCCTTATTCAGTGGTGGTTTTCTTTGACCAGGCTCATGCATCACAAGTGCCTGGAGAATTATTTATTGTTTTATTTTAATACTCAATGTGGCTCTGAAAGAAAAATCAGAGTATTTGATTGAGAAACATCTTAGTTCGCTCATGTTCGGGGTTGTTGAAAAATTCGTCGGGTGCGTTTTCTTCAACTATATCACCAGCATCCATAAAAATCACACGGTCGGCGATGGTCTTGGCAAAGTTCATTTCATGTGTCACCACGATCATGGTCATACCGGTATCAGCTAATTCGACCATGACATCAAGAACTTCCTTGATCATCTCGGGATCAAGTGCAGATGTTGGCTCATCGAACAACATGATCTTGGGGTTCATGCACAGAGAGCGGGCAATGGCCACGCGCTGCTGCTGTCCGCCTGATAGCTGGCCAGGAAATTTGTCGGCCTGTTCTGGAATCTTGACCCGTTCAAGATACTTCATAGCATTGGCTTGAGCATCGGCTTTGGGCATTTTTCGAGCCCAGATTGGGCCCAGGGTGAGATTTTCTAGTATGGTCAGATGGGGAAACAGGTTGAAATTTTGAAACACCATGCCAACTTCAGTCCGAATATGGTCAATGTTTTTAAGATTTTGGTTTAGTGTTATGCCATCAACAACGATGCTGCCCTTTTGATGCTCCTCAAGATGGTTGATGCAACGGATGAGGGTTGATTTGCCTGACCCTGAGGGGCCGCATACCACGATCCGCTCACCCTTGTGAACGATAAGATTAATGTCCTTTAGCACGTGAAAATCGCCATACCACTTATTGACCTTGTTGAAATCAATGATAACTTCTGTGGAAGCGGCAGATGCCAGTTGCTCACTGATTTTCTGTGTCTTTGTTTCTGTCATGTCTTCTACCCTGTGAGTTTATCTGATCAATTGTTATGGTTAGTCGATAATTTTTCTTCCAGGTGGCGGCTGTATTTTGACATGGCAAAGCAGAGCAAAAAGAACAGTAACGCACCAAATACCAGCGGTTCTATGTGAAGTCCAAGCCATGTCCTGTCTTTGCCGATCGCGCGTAACATGTTGAGAACGTCGAACAGGCCGATGATGGACACCAATGTGGTGTCTTTCAATAGCGAGATAAAGTTGCCGACAATATTAGGAATCATATGCTTTAAAGCCTGGGGCATGATAACCAGGCCCATTGTCTGCCAATAGCCCAGACCGACGGTGTGAGCCCCTTCAAACTGACCCCTGGGAATGGTCTGCAGGCCTCCTCGAACGGTCTCAGCCATATAACAGGCATTGAAAAGGCAAACAGCGATTATAACCTGGACCAGCCTGTTGAGGACAAAGCCTTCAGGCATGAACAAAGGAAACATTGTCGTCGCCATGAACAAAACAGTAATCAAAGGTACTGAACGGAACAATTCGATGAACAATGTGCTGAGTACCCTGGCTATCGTCAGTTTGGAACGCCGGCCAAGGGCAAGAATAATCCCGCCCGGCAGTGCTGAGGCTATACCGATCCCGGATACAACAAAGGTGAGAAACAAGCCGCCCCATTTGGTCCAGGAGACTCCTCCAAGACTCCAGCTCATTTGCCACACATAAATCGAGACAAAGCTGAGTGCTATAATGCCGAGAAATATATTGCGTTGAGTCTTTTCCCGGACATTTTTTTTGCCAAACAAAGTGGATAGGAATTCAGGCAGGCTGCGACCGGTAAACACACCAATGACTGCATGCAGGGTATTGCCTGCCAGACAGGCGATTGCTGCGGTGAGCATGATCTGCATGAAGATGCCCTTATCACCACCTGAAAAAAGATATCCTGCAAGGAAAGGATAGAGGAATACTGCGGTCAGACCGATAGATACTTTTGCCTTAACCCTTGGCAGCCAAAGGGGTATCATCCAAATAAAAAGGGACAATATGCCAAGATTGACCCGCCACAACTCTTCTCTCGGGTAGCGGCCATAGAAAATGTTGTCCACCCACGCAAAGATACCTGCCCAACAGGCACCATCCGGGTTGATACTGAAACACTCACGCCGACTGTCGGCAACCCATACAGCATCGGCAATCCCCCATACCCACATCCCCTTGACCACGATATAAACAATATAAAGG
>JASJGP010000488.1:0-6417 GCA_033791485.1 Desulfobacterales bacterium
AGAGCACAAAATAAGCTTCTTGAAGAAGGAAAAGATGTTTTAAAATATTGTCAAGACAGGTGCCAGGGGCTTTGTTGCCGTAATATATATCCTGATGATATTATTACCCTTGCGGATTTTGTGTATATTTTAGTCATGGAAAGCTCGCTTAGAGAAGAAATATCAGAATGCTTAAAAAAAGAAACTTTATTTTCTTCAAGCTGCATCTTTCTTAAAAGCGGAGAAGGGCCATGTATTTTTTCATCTGATTTGAGACCGGAAAAGTGTATAACATCTTTTTGCGGTGGTGACACAACAATTAGAAAAGAAATCAATATGGTTGGATCAAAATTTAGCAAACTTATCAGATTTATTTTGTTAAGAAAGCCAAGAGCATTCAAAGACTTCTTGCTAAAAATGATGAACTCATAAAACAGAGTTCCAAAATAGAAATATCGATCAGAAATACAGACTGTAAACCAAGCTGTTGACATTCATCTGCAAAAAGCTAACGGGGCACAGTAATTCCAAGCCGGTTGATTTTACGTCGCAATGTGTTCTTATCAATGCCAAGTTCACGGGCCGTTGCCATTCTTTTCCACTGGTTTCTCTGAAGGGCCTGCTGGATTGAGTGTTTTTCAATTTCCCTGAGGGTCAATCCCGTTGAGATAAGCATGGAATCACTTTTTGGTACAATACGGTCAGGTAAGCAGTGCAGGCGGATCAGGTCACCTCGGCAAAGTACAAAGGCGTGTTCGATGGCATTTTCAAGCTCGCGTACATTTCCCGGCCAGTCATAGAGCATCAGTGCGGCTAAAGTTTTTTGGGATAGGCCTATGATTTTTCTTCCGGTTAAATGGTTAAACCGGTCTATAAAATGATCAACAAGAAAGGGAATATCTTCTTTTCGATCTAAAAGGGGTGGCAGCGACAACTTTATGATATCAACGCGAAAGTACAAGTCCTCTCTGAATTTGCCTTCCTCAACCAACTTTTCCAGGTTTCGATGAGTTGCAGCAATCACCCTGGCATTTGTTTTGATCGTTTTGGTGGAGCCTAAAGGTTCGTAGACCTTATTCTCCAGAACACGGAGAAGGCGGATCTGCACGGCCTTTGAAATATCGCCGATTTCATCTAGAAAAATTGTTCCATCCTGGGCCAGAGCGAATCTGCCGTGTTTGTCTTTCTTGGCATCCGTAAAGGCTCCAGCCTTGTATCCGAAGAGTTCTGCCTCGCAAAGAGTGTCGGGCAAGGCACCGCAATTGATGGCTATAAAAGGCCCTTTCTTTTTCAGACTATTATTATGAATGGCCCTTGCAAAAAGCTCTTTTCCTGTGCCGCTTGCTCCAGTAATCAGTACGGAGCTGTTGCTTTCGGCAATTTGCGGCAGAATTGAAAAGAGATCGAACATCTTACTGTTTTTGCTAATAATATCGTCAAAAGAGTGCTGTTTGCGAAGCGCTTTCCTGAGTTTATCGACCACCGTCAGATCTCTGAAAGTCTCTACGCCTCCGATAATCTTACCTTGCGAATCTTTAAGCAGGGCCGTGGTCACACTGATGGGAATGCGCTTTTTATCAGCGCGAAGAATATAGACAGGCATGTTTACAATAGGTATTTTTTCCTTGATGGTCTGCCGGATGAGACATCCCGTTTCACACATACTGGCTCTTAAGACTTCAAAGCATGGCCGTCCGATAGCCTCTTCCCTCGAGATCCCTGTGATTTCTTCTGACCCCCTGTTAAATGATGTAATGCGCAAATCCAGATCAACAGTAAAAACCCCGTCCGCAATACTGTCCAGGATAATCTGATAGTGTTCTTGAATTTGTCCTTTAGGAAGTTTCATTTAAAGAATTAGATTGAGGGGTTAACTAAAAAAAATTTTACACTTTAATGCGACGATACATCTCGCCTGGTTGCACTTGCCCGTCGTTTCTCTGTCGTGTTGCTCGTCGGTTAATTATCAGGAGAAATATCTACAATCATTAATATCTTTTTTTAGCAGTAATATGGAACTGATGTCAATCACCTATACAGATTTATGTGAATTAGCTATGGTTACTGTGTTAAGTTATGTTTTAGAAAGGGAACATATTGTTCCCATTGTCTTTAGCAAAAGGATGCATATAGTCCCCAAAATGCGTGTTCATGTCTATGGGTTGAATTTTTATAATTTTAAATATCTATTTATTGTTCAAGCAGTTACATGTGTTGAAATTATTAAATATGATTATGGCACGGATATTGCTGAAATTAATAGAAAGAATTCTCATTTCAAAAACCGAACTGAAAGACCACTTCGTTTTCTACCGGGATTAATCGTAAATTGGCTGATAGGCTGACTAAAATATAACAAACATTACTTTTATCCGAAACTTAAAATTATTGCATAGCTAGTATGGTTAGAGTTGCTATACCCATATTTAGATCATGTGTTTCACAGGTCTTTCATTCATATGCTTGGATTCAAAGCTGACAACCAGGGCCGCCTGGTTATAAGCAGAAATGAGGTGATAAGTAGAAAAGCAAATTGTTTTTAGGGTAATGTTGATGCAAAGAATAATTGAAGTATGAAAATTAAGGAGCAAGACCATGAGAACCATTAAAGTTGTAATTTGTTTGGGACTGGTCTTTGCTGTGTCGCTTTTTATGTTTTATGGCAGCACGGGGGCCCGATCTGCAGAGAAGGAGAATTACTGTTTCACTTGCCATACAAACGCACGGAATCTGATAAAGATCACAAGAGAGATTGCTAAAGATGACAAAGGTAAACCAGGAGGTTCTGCCGAAACTGAAGGGGAAGGGTGAGGCGGAGCAGTGGAGCCGTTGGCTCCGCACGAAAAAATCTTTGTTGACAGTGAAATAGCCGAAGATGAAAATCATGGCGAACTTTGCTGTCATGAATGCCATGGCGGCGATCCAAACGAACCTGACTGGAAAAAGGCCCATAAAGGAGTAGTCAAGGACCCATCCTACCCTGATCCTTCCGAAGCATGTGGAGCATGCCATGAAGAGATTGCTGAGAACTATAAAACCAGCCTCCACGTTAGCCTGTCACCTTTTAAAAAAATGATAGACATAAGGGCAAATCCGGATAAGCCTGTACACAAAAAGGTAGATGCGGCCAGAAAGGGCCACTGTAAATCCTGCCATAGCAGTTGTGGACAGTGCCATATCAGCCGCCCTGAATCAGTGGGAGGTGGTTTATTGGAAGGGCACCTGTTCCAGAAAAGGCCGCCAATGCAGCAGGTCTGTACAGCATGTCACGGGAGTCGGATTGGAAAAGAATATCTTGGTGAAAATAAGGGTTTTAAACCGGACATTCATAAAGAAAAATACTTTAAATGCAATAAATGCCACAAGGCGGATGAGATGCACGGGGACGGCAAGGATTATGATAACCGTTATGAGGTTGAAAACGGTCCAAAATGTCTGGACTGCCATAAAGCGATCTATGACGCAAAATCTGAAAATGTTAAAAACCACTGGATCCACAAAGATCAGGTGAGTTGTAACGTTTGTCATTCTCAGGCTTATAAAAACTGCTATGGATGTCATTTTGGAAAAGATAAAAAAGGATTTAAGTTCTATAAAAATAAGACAGCTAACATGCAGTTCAAAATCGGTCTGAACCCATTGAAATCCGGGAAAAGACCCGAAAGTTTTGTTACGGTTCGTCATATTCCTGTGGACCAGGATTCTTTTAAGTTTTATGTGAAGCGAGGTCTAAAAAACTTTGACAGGCTCCCCACGTGGAAATTAGCTACCCCGCACAATATCAGGCGGCAGACGCCCCAGAACAAAACGTGCAATGCATGTCACGGGAATAAAGACCTTTTTCTGCTTAAAAAAGATGTAAAAAGGAAATATTTAAAAGCGAACAAAAATGTTATTGTGCCAAAGGATCTAATTCCCAATAAGAGGCGGGATGAATAAAGAGTGCTATCTTAAAAATCATTACTGTATGGATCAGGTCGGCAAGCGGTTTTACGCAAACCCTTAACATTTAAAAAGTAAAGGAGGAGATACCATGAGAAGACATTATCTATTTGTACTTGCCTTTGCATTAGTCGTTGCTTTGACCTTGAATGCCCCCCAGGCCATTGCAAAGGATATGACAGCCAAGGATATGGTGACCGAGGCCAAAAAGAGTATTTGTGAGGTATCAGTTTCTGAGGGCAAAGCTCTATTAGACAATGGTGGATATATTTTTCTGGACTGTCGGGAACCGAAGGAATTTAAGATGGGTCATATCCCCGGAGCAATAAATATCCCAAGGGGACTGCTGGAGTTCAAAGTTGCTAAAAAAATTCCTGACAAGAACGGCAAAATTGTCATGTACTGCAAGAAAGGGGGGCGGGGCTGCCTGGCCACCTGTACCCTGTGTCGAATGGGATACAAGAATGCCAATAATATGGCCGGCGGATGGATGGCTTGGGAAAAGGCCGGATATCCTATTGAATAACCCGCTTGTTATGTAATAAAACAGGGCACTTTAACTTGAAGTGCCCTGTTTTGTTTTTATGATTTTGTCATTAACGCCTTACTTCCAGTGACAAAATGTTCAATTTTTATTAGATTAGTTATGAGTAAATGCTTGAAAACCATATAAAAATTATTTTTAACGAGGTCAGTTATAACAACTTATTTTTTTTAAGCCACGATTTCAGCCAGTTGATTCTTCTTGTATCCGGCGTAAAAGTCAGTTGAGCTTTTTGGTGCATTTCAATGGAAAGTTGCTTATTTTTGTTGTTTGAAATATGTATTCCGGATACAGATTCATTGAGATAGAGAAACCCATAACATCTTGATAATTTGCAAAAAGCGTAACAATTGTCATTTTTCAGTTCAACGGCCTTATTGAATTCAGCAATGGCAGGGTTATATTTTTTTATGCAAAAATAAAGGTAACCTAGAAAATTTCGGCCAAAGACATCATCCGGTTTTAATTTGATATAGACTTTCATCTCTGCAATGGCTTTAGCATACTGGTAAGTACTATCAACATAGCGGATGGCAAGATATTTATAGGGCAGGGGGTTTTGAGGGTTAAGTTGTTTCGCTTTTTTCAAAAGAGGAATGCTTTTTAAACCAAGAGAAGTAGTTGTATCTAGCCTTCCCAGTTCAATCAGTAAACCCTTGTCAGCGGGATTTGTTTGATATTCCTTTTCAACCCGCTTAATCTGCTCTGCTATTTTTTTATCATCGCTTATTCTATAAATATCCGATTTTTCCAGGGGGATGTCCTGTCCCATCCAGTATGGACATTTTGATAAAAGATCAACATACGGATAATTGGCTCGCTCAATCCCCCATTTGGGATTGGGACCCATCCTGATATATTTACGTTGGTGTACGATATCAAACTGCCAGCCATCAGAAGTTTTGCAAAATAAAAAAGGAGCATTTTCCCATCCTTTTTTATTTCCAAAAAATATTACAGCATAATTTTCATTTTGAATGACTTCAAAAGATTTTCTTCCATAAGTTTTTACATCTTCATTGTATCGTGAATCAGGAAGGTTTTGATAATCCCTGTAAGCAAGGCGTGTTACTTCTGTATATACACCAAGATTCGGGTCCCGTGCTTTATTGCGCCAGCTGTTTTTCAAAGTCTCCCATGCCTGGGCAGGTGTTTTTCCGGCAGGAAACGTGGCTCCTGTTGATTTAACGGTTTCTTTTTTAAAATCGAAAAGCTTGCGTTTCGCTCCTGCACCCCCTGAAAGAAGACTATCATCCAAGTGAGTAATATAATTGACGGTATATTTGCCCTGGTGTTTTATCTGAGCGCGGTTTTCTATTTCTTCCATAACTGCCAGCAGACCTGTGCCCAGTTGTCCACCTAAAAAATATGGTTTAAGTTGCTTGTCTTCAACATAGCCGCAGAAAACATCCGTAAATACGTCTTCCAGTTCATATGATACTTCAAGTTTAACCTCTTTTTCTTTATCTGCCAATAGCAGGAGGATTCCCCTGCCATTATAAGTTTTTCCGATTTTCCATTTGTTTAATAATTCGACTGCCGCTTCTTCAATAGTTCTTATGTTTTCCAGGGAGGGAATACTTATGATAACCGCTTCTATCTTATAACGATCAGCAATTCCTTTTAGATAGTTATTTGAATATTCTTCAACATCTTCAAGTATTTTAGCATAGTCATAGAGATACGTTTGTCCGGCCGGCCTGCGTTTGAAGTCAAAGCTTTTTTGTTGAAAAAGTAATTGATGAAAAAATAGAGCATAAATCAAAACGCATACAATACAAACAAGAAAAGACAGGATATATTTCTTCATTTGACCCTATATTCTTTGTAGGTACTACTCAGGTATTTAGGTCGAAGACTGTACGCGGTGCAAGCGCCTGCGCTGCCTAACCCCTTCAGCCCTAAATCTAAACAGCTTCAGCCTGACTACGTGAGTAGTTAAATTTATTCAA
>JASJGP010000489.1:0-3492 GCA_033791485.1 Desulfobacterales bacterium
TATAAAATACAGAATCGACAAAGAAACCTTGAACAATGTGGAACAAAATGGAACTTATGAAACAGTATAAACAAAGTTTCAGAATAGTTTCAAGATGGTTTCAAATGGTCTCAAACGGTTTCAAATATAAAATACAGAATCAACATAAAAACATTAAACAAGGTGGAACAATTTAATTATTCATGCATCTAAATGTCCATTCATATTATAGTTTGCGTTACGGGACCATGTCACCGGAAGTTATTATTAAAGAAGCCAGGGACAGAAATATAACAGCCATAGCTCTGACGGATATCAACACCTCAATGGGCATTCCCGATTTTGTTAAAATATGTCGTGAGGAAAACATACATCCCATAGCCGGGATTGAGTTCAGAAGCGGAGACCGGAAACTATTTACAGGAATTGCGAAAAACAGAGAGGGACTTCGTGAATTAAATGAATTCCTGAGTCATCACAACATTTCGGGCAGTCCCCTACCCTCCATAGCACCTGAATTCAACCATGCATTTGTTATCTATCCTTTTGAAAACAGACCCGAAAAGAAACTGAAGGAACATGAATACGTAGGAATCAGGCCAGGAGAACTTCGCAAGTTGATCTCATCCGAGTTTTCCAAAAATCGCTCCAAACTTGTTGTTCAGCAAGCGGTAAGCTTCATTGACGAAAAAGGATACATCCTGCATAAGCATCTTAGAGCCATCGATCACAATATTTTATTGAGTCAGCTGCAGAGCTCACACCTTGCCCGAAAAGAAGAGACCCTTCATAGCATAGACAAATTGCTTGACGATTATTCTTCCTACCCGGAAATACTTCGCAACACGGAACAAATTGTACAGCAATGCTCCATCGATTTTGATATAGGGAACTACAAGAATAAGAAAACCTTCACCGGAAATAGCTATGACGATAAACTACTACTGGAAAAACTAGCCATGGATGGATTGGTTTACAGGTATGGAAAACAGAACAAGGAAGCCTTGAAAAGGATTCAGCACGAGCTGAAGATTATACACAAAATGGAATTTTCATCCTATTTCTTAATAACCTGGGATATCATACGCTACTCCATGTCAAGAGATTTCTATCATGTTGGACGCGGAAGCGGAGCCAATTCAATTGTGGCTTATTGCCTGAGAATTACCGATGTCGACCCAATTGAACTAAACCTTTTTTTTGAGCGCTTTATCAATCCGAAACGTACCAGTCCGCCTGATTTTGACATTGATTATTCATGGAAAGAACGAGATGATGTATTGGACTATATGTTCAAGCGCTACGGACATCAACATACAGCCCTCCTGGGGGCCACATCCACTTTCAAGGGTAAATCTATCATTAGGGAGCTGGGAAAGGTATACGGGCTTCCCAAGCCTGAAATTGACTCCCTCATCGACTATCCTGATGCAAAAGCAAATCAGAATGAAATAACCGACCGTATTTTTAAAATTGGCTTTATGATGACAGATTTTCCAAACCTGCGTAGCATACATGCCGGCGGTGTTCTAATATCAGAAGAGCCAATTAGCTACTATACAGCACTGGATATGCCCCCAAAAGGCTTCCAGACCACTCAGTGGGATATGTATGTAGCTGAAAATTTGGGCTTTGAAAAATTTGACATCCTCAGCCAAAGGGGGATCGGACATATTAAGGAATGCGCCTCCATTGTTCAGCAAAACCGAGGAATTACGGTCGATGTTCATGCCATACAGGATTTCAAAAAAGATAAAAAGGTAAAAAGGTTACTCCGTGAAGGGGAAACTACCGGTTGCTTTTACATTGAAAGTCCTGCCATGCGAGGTTTGTTGCAAAAATTACGCTGTGATAATTATATCGACCTGGTGGCAGCCAGTTCAATTATCCGGCCGGGAGTGGCACGCTCTGGTATGATGCGCGAGTATATTCAGCGCTTTCATAATCCACATGGCTTTGATTATTTGCATCCTGTTATGCAGGAACAGCTTCAGGAAACTTTCGGTGTTATGGTCTACCAGGAAGATGTATTGAAGGTCTGCCATCATTTTGCCGGGCTGGGGTTGGCCGAGGCCGATGTATTGCGCAGGGCGATGAGTGGAAAACATCGTTCTAAAACAGAATTTAAACGAATTGTCGATCAGTTTTTTAGCAACTGTGCAGATAGAGGTTATCCCGACGATCTGACCCGGGAAGTCTGGAGGCAGATTGAATCCTTTGCCGGCTATTCTTTTTCTAAGGCTCATTCGGCCTCTTATGCTGTAGAGAGTTTTCAGAGCCTTTTTCTCAAGACATATTATCCCCTGGAGTTTGCCGTAGCTGTGATCAACAATTTTGGTGGCTTTTACCGTACATGGGTATATGTAAATGAAGCCAAAAAGTATGGAGGCATCATTGAACTTCCTTCAGTAAACCATAGCGAATACAAAACATCCTTATCGGATAAGCAGATTTACCTCGGTTTTATACACATTCATAGCCTGGAACAAAAAACCAGTATCCGCATTTTTTCTGAACGCCAAAGGGCTGGAAAATTCATGGGACTGGATGATTTTGTGAACCGAGTTCATATCGGTATTGAGCAGTTACTGATACTCATTCGAACCGATGCCTTTCGGTTCACCGGAAAATCAAAGAAACAATTATTGTGGAATGCTCACCTGCTATTAAACCCGGCGTCACATAAAAAGATTGAATCCATTCCCATGTTCCGGCTCCCAACGAAAGATTATCAGCTCCCCCCCCTCATTCAAAACAGAGTGGAAGATGCCTTTGATGAGATCGAACTCATTGGATTTCCGGTGACTGTATCGTGGTTTGAACTCCTTCAGACAAAATTCAGAGGTCAGGTCCTGGCGAAGGATCTGAAAATGCTTATTAACAGAAAGGTTAAAATGGTAGGTCAACTGGTCACCATCAAATACATAAAAACGAAAAACCGGGATTGGATGCACTTTGGAGCTTTCCATGATGTAAAAGGCGATTTTTTTGACACAGTACATTTCCCTCAAAGTCTCAAGAAATATCCGTTCAAGGGAAGTGGTATTTACCTGATTCTGGGTAAAGTAGTTGAAGAATTTGGTTTTGCGAGTATTGAAGTTGAGAAACTGGCTAAATTGCCTATTGTGAATGACCCGAGATACGGATGACAGTTAACAGTTGTCAGTTATCAATTAACAAATACCAGTTATCAATTATCAATAAACAGTTATCAGTCTCGAAATGCTAATAAAAAAAAAGATTTTAAGTATTTCGTGATTATCAAATATCAACAGACAGTTATCAGTTAACAATTAACAAAGATCAATTATCAATAAACAGTTATCAGTCTCGAAATGTTAATAAAATCACATATTTTAAGTATTTCGGGATAATCAATTGTCAGTAATCAATTGTCAATTAACAATTAACCGTTATCAAATATCGATTATAAAAGATTTTCACATATTTCTTTTTTGCTGAAGCCAAAACAAAGAAGAATTTGCTATACCCAATGAGTTGAATATTATTTCC
>JASJGP010000490.1:0-4502 GCA_033791485.1 Desulfobacterales bacterium
GGAATGGATCGAAGATCCGGATGATTTCAACCGCAACCTGACGGAGCAGGCCAGGGCGCAGGCACTCAGATTGGCCTTACGGATTCCGGAGTTGAAGATTCCCAACCAGATCCAAGGTGTGGTGGACCTGTACGATGTCACCGACGACTGGATTCCCATTTATGATAAATCAGCCCTGGATGGATTTTATATGGCAGTGGGAACATCCGGAAATCAATTCAAAAATGCGCCTGTGGTCGGTGTGCTGATGGCCGAATTGGTCGAAGCAGTAGAAAACGGTCAGGATCATGATAAGACACCTGTCCAGTTTGAGATGAAGTACACCAAACGCTCTTGTGATATCGGATTCTACTCCCGGTTAAGAAAAATCAATCCAAATTCAAGTTTTTCTGTGATTGGATGAGGAATGCATAACCTGACGGTTACAAAAAATTAGATTAGGTAAGACATTGGCTTACCTGACCCGGGTATTGTTTTTTATTCAATATCCGGGTCAGTTCCTTTTCTGTGCCCTAAATCTTAATCCTGTGGCAATATGTCGGTCTTGAATTCGGGGTTCAAATGAATTATCCAGGGGGGGGGATATCTCCGGCGGATTTTGATTAACGGAAAAGACAATGGTATTCGATCGCCAAAAAAGTTGGGAAGGCTGTGTAGGGACCTCCGGTGGTCGATGCCTTGACGCAGATCACGGTTTTGACCTTATCAATGCCTGTTCACCGGCGGGATGGATCCTTTGCCGGTGTAACTGCCATCGATGTTTTAGTTCCTGGAATCTTTGAAGAATTAATACCAGTTAAGCTGGAGTTTCTAAAATCAGATGATCTCGACCAATTGGAAGCCTTAATAAAAGACGCAATGGACAGCCGATCAGGTATCCGAAAAATGGAGTATAACGGCAGGGAGTAACCTTTTGCTTATGGGGTTCCCGGACCTGGGAATACCTTCCCTGTGGTGATTGTGCCGTATGATTTAATCATCGACCAGGCGACCCATACAAAAAAATTCGTATTGGGCATTATCCAGAAAGAACTTCATCTAACAGGTGTTATTCTTATTGGGGCCCTGGCCATGGTGATTTTTTTGGCCGTTTTTGTCTCCCGTCGCTTGACAGGACCGGTTACGCAACTTTCAAACGCAGCGACCAAACTATCCCGGGGGGATTACCAGACCCGGGTCAACATTCATACCGGGGATGAATTTCAAGAGTTAGGGAATAGTTTTAACAGCATGATTGAAGAGCTTAAATTACGTCAAAATCAGCTCGTCCAGGCTAACAAACTGGCTTCCCTCGGCGTATTGGTTGCCGGTTCGCCCACAAAATCAATAATCCCAATTCGTTCACGAATTACCCTTTTGGCCCCCAACCTTCTCATATTATCTTGCATGATCATGACTTCAAATTATAACGAAAAATAGTTTTGACTTATATTGGTATCGTTAAGCCTTTTCACTACGTACTTTGTCTATAAGTCCTTTGTTTGGTGGGACTGAGCACCAAACCCTGAAAAATAATACAAAAGAATGGCCTATTACAGCAAACATAGCTCATATAGTATAATTTGAGTTTATGACATAGTGGTCGGCTCAAAGATCTGATTTTTTCATTCTAAAACACTTGAGACTATATTTGGTATTCTTAATAATAATGAGATTCAGCAACCTTTGAGATAGGATAATAATCCTTGACCCATAGAATAGCCCATCAACTTGAAAATATGCGGTTTATCCATCAACATTTTCATTGTTGAGATCAATGTATAATTCTTAAAATGACGTTTTTAGCGATATTTTTTCCAATTTATTAACTTTCTTAACGGGAATTAAAAAAAATTCCCTTAAAAAATGTGTTACTCATTATTCAAAGTTTTCAGGATATCCAGAATCACTTCGTCAGCATTATCAACTGAAATCTGACAGGTTCCCACACGGTGATGACCGCCGCCTCCGTGCTTGAGCATCAACGATCCTACATCCACTGTCGCACTTTTATTGATGATACTATACCCACAGGTGATCACAATATTCTGACGCTGAAATCCCCACATGACCTGCATGGAAATGTTTTGTTCGGGAAAAAGGCTGTAGAGCAGAAACCGGTTTCCCGTATAAATTTCTTCCTGATCCTGTAGATCCACCAGAACCACTGAGCCATGCACCGTGCTTTTTTGCAGCAGCATTTCACGGAAAAGCCTGTCTTGCTCGAAATAACGGACTGTCCTTTCTTTGATATCCGGGAGCTCAAGAATTTTTTTGTCGGTTTTTTGACGGCAATAGTCGATCATATCCAACATTAGGGCATAGTTGCTGATCCGATAGTCCCGATATCGACCCAAACCGGTACGGGGGTCCATTACAAACGAGAGCAACACCCAGCCAGTGGGATCGAGAATCTCCTCTTTGGTATACTGGGCTGAATCGGCTTTGTCTACAGCCTGAACCAGATTGTTCAGATGATCATTTTTGAACCTGTCATATCCGCCATAAAAATCATACACGACCCTAGCAGCGCTGGGAGCCGTAGGGTCACTCACCCCGTTGAAGTCACCAAAGGCTTTTCGTTCTTGTTCGCTTGAATGGTGGTCGAACCAGACACCACAGTCCGGTGCATAGGGTATGTTGGCCAATATATCGTTGGAAGTAATCTCTATGATCCCATCCTGAACATCCTTGGGATGTACAAATTTGATGTCATCAATCTCTCCTAATTCCTTCAAAATAGCTGCACAACCAAGACCATCAAAGTCAGACCTTGTCACTAATCGCATATCTTCTCCCTCCATTCTTGATCGGAATTTATATCCAGATACATTAACATAATGACAGAAAGAAGAACAAGAAGAATTTGAATTCAGATCTCATGACATCAACAATTAAAAGTTTGCAGTAATAAGATTATACAATGTTAAGTTTAGCTTTCAACTGTCACGATAACTTGCATCATTAATGGATTCTGCACATGTTCAACTATTCAAATGGTATCATTAAGATTTCAAACAAATCAGAACACCACATCTGGTATAAACAGAGTCTTTAAAATACCAGTAAACGCCGTTGGTTTCCAGCCGAAACCCCATAAAATATCCAAAGTGCTCACCTTTTGGCTACCTTGAAATACTCATTTATATCGGCAGTTTTATAATAAATTTTGTACCTTTTCCCAAGGCTGATTCCACTTCTATTTTTCCCTTATGATCATCAACAATAATAAAATAGGAAACCGAAAGTCCTAATCCCGTTCCCGCAGTAACACCTTTGGTTGTAAAGAATGGTTCGAAAATCCTTTTTCGTATATCCTCATCCATTCCAGGACCATTATCTTCTACCTCAATACAAGCCATATTTTCACTCTTGAGTAGTCGAATGGTTAATTCTGGCTTTTCTGTTTCTCCTTTTTTAAGACCCATGGATTCTGATGCATTTTTTACTAAATTAAAAATAACTTGCTGTATCTTACTGCCCTCACAAAAAACAGCTGGGAAGTCTTGGCCATATTCCCGGGTAATTTCAATCTGTCTGAAATCATAATTTTTCTTCAAATCATAATCATTTTGTGCGAGTTCAATCGTATTATCAATTAGTTCTTCCAAATCACAGTAGCTCTTGATGGAATCATTTTTTCGTACAAAACTCAGCATGTTACTAACAATTTTTGCTGCACGGATACCGGCTTGATTGATACTCTCAAGTTGTTTCAATATATCTCGTTTTTCCATGAATTTTTTTATAACGCTCATCGATAAACCTAAATCACTTGCGATTTTCTCGTTTGCAGGCAAATCCTTTGTTAGCCTGTTATGAATAACTTGCGCATTTTGCATCATTCCAGCCAGTGGATTATTAATCTCATGGGCCATTCCAGCAGCAAGTCCTCCAAGGGACATCATTTTTTCAGATTGGATCATCACTTCCTGGCTCTTTTTTCGTCTTGTAATATCCCTGCACAAGGCTATCATTCGGATCTCTGCTTTTCTATCCACCACCGCAGCATTAAGCTCTATAGGCGTAGTGTTCCCCATTTTATCCGTATAATCGATTTCCATATTTCGGACGTAACCCTTCTCAAAGCACTTCTTCACTGCATTGGCATTGCGTTCAATATCATATTCCGCTGTCCACTCTGTGACAGATCTACCCTGTATGTCCTGGAAGCATTCATGCCCGCTCAAATGAATGTATTTTTCGTTTGCATCCAGTACGCATCCCTTATCGTCAACAATGACAAATCCTGTATCTGTTGTTTCAATAATAATCTTATATTTATTTTCACTTGCTTTCAATAAGCTTACTGTTTGTTCTCTTTCCTCAATTTCCTGACGGAGCCGCATGTTTGTGCTTTCAAGCTCTTTCGTTCGCCGGGCAACCATACCTGTGGCGATAATCAACCCTAAGACTGAAATAAATAAGGCACTGGTAGATGCTATCAGGAGCTGTTTGGTAAACTCCTCAGGTCTTTGGGGGGTTATGGCAATCTTGATAGTTCCAATAAATTCACCATTATG